>JAYUDU010000114.1:0-2310 GCA_043739605.1 Acidimicrobiales bacterium
CTGCCGTGCTACCACGCCGGCGCCCGCGCCTGCTGCAACCGCGGCATCGCCTTCGGTGCGGCTGCGCGAGGCGATGGCGTCGGCCACGAGGACGGCGTCGTGCGTCGCCACCGCGATCGCGGCGGCGAGCCCAACCAACGTCATCGAGTTGAGCGAGACGCCCCGCAGGTAGAGCAGGTACGTGGCGAAGAGTCCCGACAGCGGCGCCGTGACAGCAACGATGAGGACCGCGCGGACGTCGAGGTACAACAGACCGACGACGACGAACAGGACGAGGCAGGCGAGGAGCCCGAGTCGACTGAGATCGTGGGTGGCCGCCTCGATGTAGCCGGCCGGTCGGTACACGGAGGTGTCGATCGTGACTCCGGTGAGGCCAGGTGCGAGCGCGGCGAGCGCGGCGTTGACGTCCTTCGTCACCTGCGCGGCATGGGCTCCGGGGAGGCGCTGGATGACGAGCAACAGGCCGGGCTTGTTGTCGACGCGCGCGTCGCCGACCAACGGCTGGTGATCCTCGACGATGGTGGCGATGTCACCGAGGTGCAACGCCGGCGCGTCATCGACGGCGACCTGCGCGAGGTCGGCTGGCGACCGGATGGGCAGGTTGTGCTGCACGCCGAGGCGTTGGGCGGCGGTGTCGAAGAAGCCGCCGGCGCCGGGCGTCGACGCCTCGAGATAGCTGAGCGGGGAGACGAACAGCGCGTTGCCGGTCGTGCTGATGACCTGGTCGAGGGAGACCCCACGCGCCGAGAGCTTGGCCGGGTCGACCTGGACCTGGAGCTGGAGGTCGCGTTGGCCGAAGATGGAGACGTTCGCTACGCCGGGAACTCCGAGGAGCTTGGGCCGGATCGTGAACTGCGCAAGCACCGAGAGGTTGATGGCTGAGACCGTCGACGTCGTCAAGCCCACCATCTCGACGCGGCTTGTGGACGACACGTCCTGCAGCATCTGGGGTGGCTTCGCCACGTTGGGGAGCTCGCTGGTGAGGCTGAGCCGCTCCTGCACGAGCTGGCGGGCCGTGAAGACATCTGTGCCGCGAGCAAACGTCAGGACGACGGACGACAGACCCGGTACGGACGTCGAGCGGATGGTCGACAGGTACGGGATGCCGTTGAGGAAGTCGCGCTCCAAGGGGACCGACAACAGCTGCTCGACCTCTTGGGCAGACAGCCCGAGGGCCTCCGTCTGCACCTCGACTGTCGGCGGCATGGACTCCGGCAACGCGTCCGGCTTCGCCCCTCGAAGCTGCCATGCGGAGGCGAGCGCGAACAGTGCCACCGCAGCCAGGAGTGCGCGTCGATACTTGACGCTTGATCGGATCAGCCAAACCAGCATGCGTTCCCCCCGTGCACCCTTTGCGCAGGCCGAAGTCGGCCATTTCGACGCAGTATTGCAGATCCGCGCCGCGGCGAAGGCGATGGTTGACAGGGACGGCCTGATCACCTGCGGCGACCGCTCGATACCCCATGGATCGGGTCGCAGCGGCGCGAGCGCTGCGCATCTGCTCCGCCTCAGGCGCCGGGGTCGTAGGTTGCGGGCCATGGCGGGACGATCGCTGCGGTTCCTGGCAGGCAAGCCGGTGACCGAGCTGAAGTCCGTCTCGGCTCCGGCGGCAGCCAAGCTGGCGGCTGTCGGGGTCGCCAGCATCTTCGACCTGTTGACGCGATACCCCCGCCGTCACATCGACCGAACCCGCCTCGCCACCATCCGCGAGCTGACGCCGGGCCAAGAGGCGACGGTCGTGGCGATCGTTCGCAGCGCTCGCCTCATCCCGCCGAGCCGGGGTCGCGGCAAGCCCCGGGTGGAGGTCACGGTCGCCGATGCCACCGGTTCGCTCACGGCGACGTTCTTCAACCAGCCGTGGCGGGCCAAGCAGCTGCACGCCGGCGTCGAGGTGACGTTCTTCGGCAAGCTCGATGTCTTCAACGGCAACAAGCAGCTGGTCAATCCCGTGGTCGACCTCCTCGGCGACATGACCGGCACCGTCGTGCCCGTGTATCCGCAGTCGGAGAAGGAGGGCATCACCACCAAAGACACCTACGGGTGGGTGGGGGAGGCCTTGGAGCGAGCCGGGGCACTCGCAGATCCGCTGCCAGAGGAGCTGCTCGACCGCCTCGACCTGGTCGATCGCACGACGGCCATCCGTGGCATCCATCGCCCGGAGCACTGGGGCGAGATCGGCGCGGCCCGCAAGCGCCTCGCGTTCGACGAGCTGCTCCGGTTGCAGCTGGTGCTGGTGCTGCGCAAGAAGGCCTACGAGCGCATCGCCCGCGGTGTCCGCCACAAGGTGGTTCCGGAGGGCCAGAGCGGCCT
>JAYUDU010000115.1:0-6108 GCA_043739605.1 Acidimicrobiales bacterium
GTGGTGGCCGAAGGTCTCGCCGTCCGTCGCGACGCACACCATCGCCTGGGCATCCTCTGAGGCATCTCCGGCCGCGGCCACCACGCGACGCACGAGGTCGGCGCTGGCGAGGCGGCCGAGGTCGAAGGCGACGTCGTGCGACAGACCGCCGTCGTACACAACCAGGTCGAGCGTCAGATCCGGGCGGGTTGGATGTACCCAACGCAACGGGCGGCGGACGTCGAGACCTTCGCTGGCGGCGCGGAACTCCTCCTCCGGCTGCCCGGCCTCACCGAGACGGCGGATTTCGCCGATCTGGCCGGGGGCGAGGATCGTGCAGCCGACGCCCTCCTCAGCCAAGACCGCCAGCACGTCCTCTGACACTGCGCACTCCGACAGCCACATCCCCTTCGCCGGACGGCCGAAGCGGTGCGCGAAGTCCGCAAGACCCCAACGCACTTGGGTTCGGACGTCGTGCGGGTGCGCCAGCGGCAAGATGAGGTGGCCGAAGACTTGGGCGATGGCGCCACGCGCTGCGCCGACGATGTCGTCGTAGACGTCTGGCTCGTGCGCTTCGAGCCACGCCGCGAGCGTCGGCCCGACGTTGCAGCTGAGCAGCCGATAGTTGTCGACGATGTCCAGGACTCGCCCACCATCATCGACGATCCTCGCGGCGGCGTTTGGCCGGTAGCACTCGTCGGTGATGCGAGCGTTCCAGTCGTGAAACGGCGTCGCCGACGGCTCTCTGGGTACGACCTCTGTCCATGGGTTCTCTCGCGGCGGCTGGTAGAAGTGGCCATGCAGGACGAGGTTGACCGCACTCACGTCACACGCACGTCAAACTCATGTGGAGGCTCATGTCGGCGGCGCATCGGTGGTGTCGAGGCGTGGTGCTTGCGCCTCTGGGACGAGCCACAGCACCCCGAGCGGCGGGAGCGTTAGCTCTATCGAGCATGGTTGGCCGTGCATCGCGATCTCCTCCGCCACCACACTTCCGAGGTTCCCGATGCCGCTGCCGCCGTGCACGACTGCGTCGGTGTTGACCACCTCGACCCAGCGTCCTGACACTGGGACACCGACTCGGTACGGCCCCCGAACGACGGGAGTGAAGTTGGCGATGCACGCCAACGTACGGGCGCGGTGTTCTGACCACCGAAGGAACGCCAGCACCGAGGACGCCGCGTCGGACGCGTCGATCCATGAGAACCCCGCTGGGCGATCATCGACCTGCCACAGCGCCGGCTCATCACGGGCAACAACGTTGAGGGTGCGGACGAGGTCGTGGATGGCTGCATGCGCCGGGTCGTGCAGCAGATGCCAGTCGAGGCTCCGCGCCTCTGACCACTCCCGCGGCTGGGCCAGCTCGCCGCCCATGAACAGGAGCTTCTTGCCGGGGTGGGCCCACATCCATGCATAGAGAGCCCTGAGCGTGGCGTGCTTGCACCACCGGTCACCAGGCAGCTTCTCGATGAGCGAGCCCTTGCCGTGCACGACCTCGTCGTGGGAGAGCGGCAGCATGAAGTGCTCGCTGAACGCGTACAGGAGCCCGAACGTCAGCTCTTCTTGGTGGTGGCGGCGGTGGACCGGCTCGCGTTCGAGGTGCTCAAGGGTGTCATGCATCCAGCCCATATTCCACTTGAAGGTGAAACCGAGCCCCCCCTCATAGACAGGTTTGGACACCCCCGGCCAGGATGTCGACTCCTCTGCCAGCGTGCAGGCGCCCGGCACGAGCGCGTGCACCTCGGTGTTCAGCTCCTGCAGGAACGACACGGCCTCGAGATTCTCGCGGCCCCCAAGCGCGTTGGGCACCCACTCGCCGGAGCTGCGGGAGTAGTCGAGGTACAGCATCGAGGCGACGGCGTCGACGCGAAGGCCGTCGCAGTGGAGCTCGTCCAGCCAGTACAGCGCGCTGGCAATGAGGAAGCCGCGCACCTCGTTGCGGCCGAGGTTGAACACGAGCGTTCCCCAGTCGGGGTGCTCACCCTGGCGCGGATCCGCGTGCTCATAGAGGGCCGTGCCATCGAACCGGGCGAGCGCCCACGCGTCCTTCGGAAAGTGCGCAGGGACCCAGTCGACGATCACCCCGACGCCGACAGCGTGGAACGCGTCGACCAGGCGACGGAAGCCGTCCGGGTCGCCGTGACGGGCGGTCGGCGCGAAGTACGAGGTGCACTGGTAGCCCCAGCTCGGCCCGTAGGGGTGCTCCGTCGGCGGCATCAGCTCGACGTGGGTGAACCCGAGGTCTGCGACGTACGCCGGCAGCTGGGCCGCCAGCTCATCCCACGTGAGCATGCGATTCCCCTCCTCCGGCACGCGCCGCCACGAGCCGACGTGCACCTCGTACACCGACATCGGTGCGGTTTGGGGGTCCGTCTTCGCCCTGGCCGCAAGCCAACCTTCGTCACTCCACTGGTGCGAAGAACGAGCCGTAACGAGTGATGCTGTCGATGGGGGCAGCTCTGTTCGCTGCGCCATCGGGTCGGCGTGCTGCACGACGCTGCCGTCCGCGCCGACGACCTCGAACTTGTATCGAGCGCCTTCCGCGACGCCTGGTACGAAGATCTCCCACACCCCAGACGAGCCGAGGGCGCGCATTGGGTGACGCCTGCCGCTCCAGCCGTTCCAGTCGCCGACCACTCGCACCGACCTCGCCGCGGGCGCCCACACCGAAAAGGCTGCGCCGCGCACACCACCGTGCTCGCGGGCGTCAGCGCCGAGAACCTCCCACATGCGGCGATGGCGGCCCTGGCCGATGAGATGCAGATCGAGATCACCAAGCGTCGGCCAGTGCCCGTAGGGGTCCCCCTCGAGACTGTGATGGCCATCGGGCCACGTGACCTCGTATACGGCGCCGTCCCGAGGTGCCGATGCCACCGGGCCCGTGAACATCCCGTCCGGACCATCGGCGCCGAGTGGCGCGCCGCCAACGACGCGCACGGATGCCGCGCCGGGCAACCAGGCGCGGAGCACGCCTCCGTGCCAGCCAAGCAGGGCGTGGGGGTCGTGAAGCTCGCCGGCTGCCAACCGCCCGACCTGGTCTGTAGATGCGTCTGCGCTCCGAGCGACAGGGTCGGTCAGATGGTCGGCCACGGTTCAGGCTCCGATCAGGTCTGCGAGCGCTCGCTCGGGGATCCATGCCCAGTCGGGGCGGTGCGAACGCTCGTACGCAAGCTCGTAGGCAGCCTTCTCAACAAGGTGGGCCATCAGCGCCGCGTCCACGTCAGACGGCAACAGGCGGGCGACCTCCGACCGGCCGAGGTAGGTGACGAGGAACACATCGGTCGCCAATGCAGCCCACCCCGTCGGGTGCTTCCCGACAGCTTCTGCGTACGAGAACGAACGAACCATGCCGGCCAGGTCGCGAACGGGGCTGGCTGTTCGCACCCGGTCGGCGAGGGGACGGTCTGGCTCTCCCTCGAAGTCGATGGCGAGCCAACGCCCACGGTCCTCCAGCACCTGACCGAGGTGGAGGTCGCCGTGGGTGCGGAGCACGACGCCTGGGTCAACCATGCCGGCGGCCGCCGCAACGAGGTGCGCAGGCACCTCCTGCCCAAGGGCGCGCTCGGCGCGGTGAAGGGCCTCCGCGTGCTCGCCGGGATGGGCTTCCTCGACACCGAACGCCTCGGCCAGATCGAGGTGCAACTCGGCGACCATGGCGGCGACTCCCAACGCCAGCTCGCGAGGATCTCCGGCACCGAGCGCCACCTCCCACGCGTCACGGGCCAACGCAAGGAACGGCGTGGCAACGGCAAGGTCGCAGCCCGCCTGCGACCAGGTGGCAACCGGGCCGACCACCACATGAGAGCCCATGGCCGCGAGCCGCTGGGGGATCTCGACGTCCGGATTCGGCCCGCCGTCTTGGCGACGGAGGATCTTGACCAACAGCTGTGCACCGTCGGCCAACACCGCAACGAACGAGGTGTTGGTCTGTTCGCGGCCGAGGGGCCTGGTGCGCACGACGGGTGCGAACCGGGCACCGTCCAACAGGGCGACGACTGCGGCTCGTCCCGCGTCCGTGGTGGCCGCGTCGACGCCGCCATGAGCGATGACCAGGTACCGCCCGCCGGCATCGCTCGGCACCAGCCAAGCCTCCAGGGGCGCGCCGGCGACGTCGAGTGACTCAGCGAGACCGCAGGGCCGTCCCGCGAACCACCTGTCATCGATCGCCCCGCTCGGATCCACGTCAGCCTCGTCTCTCGATAGAGTTTGCATGACTCCTCATGCCCCGCGCGCTCGCAACTCGAACCAGCTGAAGCCGTACGGCGGCAACGTGATGAAGTACGGCAGCTCTCCGATCGGCGGGAAGGCGACCCTGCCAAGAAGCTCCACGGGCGTGAACCCCGAGAATCGGGTCAGGTCGAGCTCCGCGGGCTGGGCTACCTTCGAGAGGTTGCAGACGCACAGCACGACATCGTCCTCATGCGCTCGCGTGTAGGCCAGCACGCTGGTGTTGGGGCACGACTCGAACGTCATCGTTCCGAGACCGAACACGGCGTGCTCGCGTCGCACTGCGAGCATCCGCCGCACCCAGTGCAGGAACGAACTCGGGTTGCGCCGCTGGGCCTCGACGTTGATGCCCTGATACCCGTAGACGGGATCCATGATGGGAGGCAGGTACAGTTGCGCCGGATCCGCCGACGAAAACCCGCCGTTGCGGTCTGGCGTCCATTGCATGGGTGTGCGCACGCCGTCGCGGTCACCGAGGTAGATGTTGTCGCCCATGCCAATCTCATCGCCGTAGTACAAGACCGGTGATCCGGGGAAGCTGAGCAGCATCGCATGCAGAAGCTCGGCCACCCGACGATCGTTGTCGACCAGCGGTAGAAGGCGTCGAGAGATACCAACGTTGCGCTTCATGCGGGGGTCTTTGGCGTATTCGGAGTACATGTAGTCGCGCTCGTCATCCGTGACCATCTCGAGGGTGAGCTCGTCATGGTTGCGAAGAAAGATGCCCCACTGACAGCCATCGGGGATAGCGGGCGTCTGCTCCAAAATGTCGATGATTGGCGTGCGTTCCTCCTTGCGCACGGCCATGAACATCCGTGGCATCACAGGAAAGTGGAAGCACATGTGGCACTCAGGTCCCTGTGCGCCTTCGCCAGATCCACCGAAGTAGTCGACAACATCCGATGGCCATTGGTTTGCTTCAGCCAGCAACACCTTCCCCGGGTGGCTCAGGTCAACCTCGCGCCGCAGCCGACGGAGGTACTCGTGCGTCTCTGGGAGGTTCTCGCCGTTCGTGCCGTCGCGTTCGAACAGGTACGGCACCGCGTCGAGACGAAAGCCGTCGAGGCCGAGGTCGAGCCAGAAGCGCACGACGTCGAGCATCGTGTCGGCGACCTCGGGATTGTCGTAGTTGAGGTCGGGTTGATGAGCGAAGAAGCGGTGCCAGTAGTACTGGCCGCGCACCGGGTCGAGGGTCCAGTTGGACTTCTCGGTGTCGACGAAGATGATGCGTGCCTCTGGCCACCGTCGATCGTCGTCATTCCAGACATACCAATCTGCCTTGGGATTGGTCCGGTTCTGGCGGGACTCCTGGAACCACGCGTGCTGGTCGGAGGTGTGGTTCATCACCATGTCTGCGACGATGCGGATGCCGCGCCTGTGGGCTTCCTCGATGAGCGTGACGGCGTCGCCGAGGTCGCCGTACTCTGGCAGCACGGTGAAGTAGTCGGCGATGTCGTAGCCGCCATCCCGCAGCGGAGATTGAAAGAACGGCAGCAGCCAGATGCAGTCGATACCGAGCCACTCCAGGTAGTCGAGCTTGTTGGTGAGGCCGCGGAGGTCGCCGGTGCCGTCGCCATTCGCGTCGGCGAAGCCTCGCACCAAGACCTCGTAGAAGACGGCGCGCTGGAACCAGCGGGGGTCGCTCGCCCCGGTCGCGGAGTTGAGAGTGGTGCCAGCCATCGCGGGCAGAGCCTTCCACGTCGGGATCAATGCCCACACCCGCTTGGACCAGCGCCATCAGGAGGGCCGTCCACGTAGTCCACCGCAATGCAGGAGAGCCGGTTCCGCGGCGGCGAGGACCTGGCTGCTACGAACCCGGCAAGGACGATGAGGACCAGCCCGGTGATCAATACGAAGGCGAGCACGATCTCGTTCCGGTGCGTGCGCGCGGCCAGCTGAGCA
>JAYUDU010000116.1:0-6103 GCA_043739605.1 Acidimicrobiales bacterium
CCCTCGCCGACATGTCGGCGCTGGCCGCGATGATCGGCAGCCGGGGACAAGGCCGCCGGGGCAGGTGGTGCTGCCTTCGACGCTCACGGCGATGACCGAGACCCACGCTCACGCCGACGGACCGTTCCCGCACCGAGGTCTTGCGTTCGGTATCGTGCCCGACCTGGGCGGTCACCGTGTGGTCGCCCACAACGGCGGCTTCCCCGGTGCGTACTCGGCGCTGTCTGTCGCACCCGATCGGGGCATCGGCGTCGTTGTTCTCACCAACACGTCCTCGGGTGCCCCTGCCGCCCTCGCCCAGCGGCTCCACGAGCACGTCCTGCGCTCCACGGCGGGCTGAGGCCAGCAGCGCACGATCGGCACAGCGGGTGAAGGGTGGTTCAGCGTGCCTGCCTCCTCTTGGAGCGAAGGGCCCTGGGCGTCGCGAATCACCGGGAGATGTGTATGAGCGTTCGAGTAATTCCCTAGAAACCGGCTCGCCCTTGTCAGTGACTTCCAGGGATGCGCGCATCAGGACAGACCCAGCAAGTAGTCGTTGCCATCGGTGGCCCGAATGCAGTCCCACCATCCACCGCGTCCGGATTCCGGTTCACTGCCGCGCCGTTCTGCCAGCGAGCCTACCGGCGGCCGATAGCGATCTGAGCATCTTCCCGTTGGGCAAGTGTTCAGGTGGGTCCGGGCCTTAGCGAGGGGGAAGTGGCAATATCGATGTTGAGATCATCGGACTCGACCTCGGCTCGTATGACAGCACTGCCGGCTCGGATTGTCGCGCCAACGAGCTTTCCGCTCGGTGCCACATGCAAATCGACGCTATCTACCACGGCGCCCACGTGGCCTGAATACGGCACCTGGTCCCACACATCGAAGGCTGTCCACTTGCCGGAGACCTCTACGTACCGTTCGTTCTCGGGCGACAGCGGAGGGGTGAAGGGATCAAACCAACTGCGTCAGGGAGGGGCCTTCCGAGGGGGAAGTCATCCTGGCGTTGCCGCCTGGAACCAACCGTTGCTCCGGCCGCCTTTCAAGATCGTGACGAGGGATCCGTCGGACTGCGGGTGGTCGTCTGTGGCTGTCCCCACCTGGCTCACTGTAGAGCAGCGATCGCTCCCTGCGGGTGGCTCGTCGGGCAGAGTTGCCCGGTGATTCGTTCGTCATCGGCAACGTCCGCTGCGCGTCGAGCGCGCCCGACCATCCGATGTCTCGTCGACGACCTCGCTCTCCGGCTCCCGCCGCTCGCGACCGATCTTGGGACCGTTGAGCATCCGTTCCTGGACGAGCTCCGTCGCATCGCACTGGTCTCCCCGACTGGCCAGAAGCGCGTCCTCTCCATCGATGCGCCGCTCGTCTACCGCATCCGCGTCTCGTCCGAGCGTGGAGCCACATGGTCCACGACGCACAGTTGCTCGTGTGGCTCTGCGCAGTGCATCGCCGCCAGGGCTCGTCTGAGAACGACGCCTACGCGTTCTTCTTCGGCCTGCACGCCGCTGGTCGCCTCCTGCCAGACGACGACGATCGCCGTCGCGATCTTGCGGAAGGCGGCGTCCGTGCTCAGCGAGCGCTTGAGACAGACCTGCTCGCGCTTGTCGACCAAGCGCTCGGCACGCCGGACATCGAGGTCACTGCCGACCTCGGGGGAACGGTGCCCGCCCGAGTCCCCGTGATCGACCAGGACCGAAGTCAGGAGATCTGGTGCGCTCTGAGCAGCCGCTCAGTCGATGACGAGTTCGTGCCCGACCTGGCGAGGGATCTGCTCTTCGCTGCGCTGGAGGCGCATGTCTCGCCTGCGTTGTTCGAGGCTCGACAGGACTGGCCAACGCGGGTGGTCCCAGCGTGGTTCGAGGTGGTCGTCCTGGGAGTGCGCTGAGGCTTGCTACTCGCCCGCGATACGGGCGATGGCCTCGGGTGACTCACCAAGGAAGGCGGCGGCGATGGCTGCGTCGCCGCCAGCGAGGATGTCGCGAGCGCGGCTGATGCCAGCAGCGATGTCCTCGGTGTGCCGTGCGGCGAACTCCGTGACCGCACGGTCGACGATGTCGGCCTGGGTCGTGTCGGTGAGCGCAGCGAGGTACTTGATGCGGTCTTTCGTGTGCTGCGACACCTTGACCGGCGCTTGTGTGCTCATCTTCGGCACCTCCCAGGCAGTGAGGATACCAGTACCTAAGTACCTAGAGTGCGGTAGTTGCTGAGGGCCTGGGCTCGCCCCGCCTGTCGGTCACGCTGGCCGACGTGGCGCTTCAAGGCGCTGGAGGGCGAAGGCTTGATCGAGGAGGCCTCGGAGCGATTGGGGGACCGCCGACGACGGCCGCGGCGGCTCACCACACGCGGTCGCGACAACGCCGCTGAGCTTGCGAACGCGTAGCGACCGGCCTTGAGCTGTCACTCCTGGCACGTTGAAGTCGTCCCACGGCGGGCAGCCGCACGAAGCTCTGCACTCGGCGGGACGACGGTCGTCGGCCGCTCCCCGTGGTCAGTCGGCGGGCACGGAACCCTTCAGGCAGAGCGCGATCCTGCGTCCTATTTTGCGGCATACAACCTCTGGACGGAGCGATATACTGCAGGATCCAACGACACTAGCGGGACGCGAGCATCAGCAAACACAAGGGAATCGGGCACTCGTTGATACCATTGGAATGGTCATACACACTCTCTTAATCCACAGGTTCTGGGTTCGAATCCCAGGGGGCGCACCAGAAAGTCCGGTCTGCCAGGACGGCGTCAGCGCGGCAGGATCCGCCGTCGGTACCTGGGGCGGGGTACGCACGCCAGTCAGTGCTCCAGCCGCCGCACTGCCCGCCTCGAATTGCGCCAAAGTAGGTTGGAGAGGTGACTGGGACCAGAGCAGGGGCGCTTCTTGGGGCGTGCACGTGGATCGACGGCATGCTGGCAGGCACGGCGCCGGTCGAAGGACTGGAGGATCGGTTCCACGAGTCGTTCCTCGTTGCAGTGCCTCCACCCAGGCTCCGGGCCGTGCTCGAACAACTCGCAGCTGAGCGTACCGGCGCGTCATCCAACCCCGAACTGGGCGAGGACGGTGCGGCAACGTTCCTCCTCCATGGCAGCCGGCCAATTGAGGCGGTCGTGCAGGTGGCGGCGGAGCCACCGCACCAGATCACCGGGCTCCGCTTCCGCCCGCCTGTCGCTCCGACGCTGACGGCAGCGGTGAAGGACGCAGCGGCTTGGTTCATGGACGTGCTTGCGGGCGTGGTGCCGCTGCCGAGCGAGGACAGCATCACGAAACGGCTGGCGCCGGCGTTCTTGGCGGCCGTTCCTCCAGCGACGGTGCTCGAGGTCATGAAATCGGCTGCCGACGACAAGGCCGGCCGGAGCGCTCGCCGGGTCGAAGTCGACGGCGCTGACGGGAACTTCCTGCTGGGCGATGGCGGGCCGGGCTCGCTGCTCGGATCGCTCAGCGTCGAGGCGCTGCCGCCGCACCGCATCGCTGGTCTGCTCTTCTCGGAGGTGCCCGACGACGCAGTACGGGTGGCGGACCTCGCTCGGCATCGGCATCGGGCCTCGACGCTTGCCCCGGAGGTCGCGGCAGCCATCGGCGCGGCAGTCGACCGGTTGGCGGAACAGTCCGGCGCGCCCGGCGTGGTCGCTGGCGTCGTGCTCCGTGGTGACGTCGTGCACGTCGAGGGTGTCGGCGAAGCGTGGCTGGGCGCGGGCGTCGCGCCGACGGCCAGCACGCCGTTCCGGGTCGGGTCGGTGTCGAAACCGGTCACTGCGCTGGCGGTCCTGCGCCAGGTCCGTGCCGGCACGATGGATCTTGGTGCACCGCTTGACGCCTACCTCGATGCCGTGGTGGTGCGCCCGGTCAACGGTTCGCAGCAGCCCACGCTGCGGCACCTGCTGACGCACACCGCCGGCCTCGCCCGTGACCTCGAGCCGGCCAGCCGCAACGAGACTCGGCCGCTGGAGGAAGTCCTCGCTGATGGGGTCGAGGCCGTGGCGCCCGTCGGAGGGTCGCCGTCCTACTCGAACGTCGGGTTCGGGCTCCTCGGCCTTGCGCTCGAGGCGATCACGGGCCGCTCATACCAAGACCTCGCGGCTGACGAGGTTGCCGGGCTGACCGCGCCTGGCGGCCCGCCACCGTCGCCGCCCGCAGCGGTCGGCTACGAGATTCGGCTCGGGATCGTGACCGCCGCTGAGCCGCAGCTGGTGCCCGAGCGCTCGGCAGGCGCCGTCGTTGCCTCGGTCGAGCAGCTGTTGGTGCTCGGGCAGCGGCTGATCGACGAGACCGAGCTGTGGGACAGCGCCGAGCCGGCAGCGACTCGGGGACTGGGCGTCGCGCTCGGCGACCTCGACGGCATGCGGACCGTGTGGCACAACGGCGGCCTCAGCGGGTGGAAGGCGATGCTCCTCACAGTGCCCGACGCGCAGCTCGTCGTGGCGGTCGTTATGAACACGCACGCTGCGAGTGAGGACACGGCATCCCAGATCGCACGAATCGTGCTGGCCCCGACTGCCTGACGTGCCCGATGGAGGCTTGGTCCTCGTCTGCGTGGCAGTGATCGTGGCGAAGCCGTCAGCCTGAGCAGCGTCGCCGTCTCGGAGGCGGGCGAGACGGTGCAAGGCGTACTCGGGAGATCGTTGCCAGAACATGGCGGCCTCCCACGCGTGAAGGGCCTGCGATGCAACCATCCACTGCGCTCGTCCAGCTGGCCGGCGCCGCAGCGGAGGCCGCCGAGATCGAGGACCGACGCGTCGACGCGGGCCTCGTCCCAGTCCAGAAGCACGACACCGCCGTCGTCGGTGAGGCCCACGTTCGTCGGGTTGGGATCGCCGTGGATGACCGCAGTCGGAAGCGCACCGAGACGAGCCCACGCGATGCGGCATGCATCGCGCACGTCATTGGGCAGGACGGCCAGGTCGACCGGGCCGCTCGTCGTGGCGTTCACCAGGTCAGCCATCCGACACCAGCCGGGTCGCTGCGCGACGTGTGCCGTTGCAGCGTGAAGAGCCCGAACGGCATCGGCGATGGGCGTCCAGTCGTCATCGTCGGTGGGTATGCGACCCTCGACGCGCTCCATGACCACGAGCGTGCCGGCCCGGAGCCGTCCGTGTGCGGTCGGTAGGATCCTCGGAACGCCAACGCCCGCGGCGCGTGCGATCCCTAGCAGGCGGAGCTCCCAGTCGAGATCGTCCTTCGACCGGGCGCTGAGCCTGGCGACGACATCGCGACCGGCGACGGTGGCCGTGCGCACATCGTTCACCGTTCCCTTGCCAATGGCCTGGCCGAGCCTGGCATCGCGCCATGCGTCGAGCGCCCGCCAGCGCTCTCCATCCTCGGGGCTCGTCATCGGCCGTCCTCGTTGGCGAAGGGCGCTCGGACTGCACTGAGACTTGGTGTTGCAGGTCGCGCACCGGAGAGCAGCCGTTGGTGGCGGCCGACGTTCGTCACGAGCCGAGGAGGCCGAGCACGAAGTCGACGAGCTCCACCCGTGGCAGCTCACGGACTTGCGAGAGTGTGAACCGTCCGGCGGCATCGGTTGTGGTGTCGTCGTCGAACTCCGCGCGGAGCCGCCCATCGCGGTCGCTCGCTTCGTAGACGACGCCGATCGTGTGCCCGGGCTCGCCGCGCGCTGACTCGGGCGCCGTGAACCAGCGGGAGAACACCCCGACCACGGGCCCGATCGTCGCGTGCAACCCGGTCTCCTCCTCGACTTCTCGGGCGGCGGTCTGCTCGGGCGTCTCACCCCATTCCATCCCGCCGCCCGGCATGGTCCACTTCCCATCGTCGGGGTGGCCCGGCGTCACGAAGCGAGTCAAGAGCAGCCGGTCGTCAACATCACGGCAGACGACGTAGGCGGCCGCCCTTCGCCAGCTCACGTTCACGCCCAAAGTCTCGCGCTCATCAGCGATGCTCTTGTGCGGGTCGGCGACGGCTGAGAGCCGGCCATTCGACCGCCGCGATCAGTCGGCTGCGACGGGCGGACCGATGCCTTCGCCAGACGATCTGCGCTCGAACCGGCGGATCGTGTTCCCCGCTCGATGGATCGCAGCCGGTCTTCGATCGGTACGGTCTCGGATCGCGGCCCGTCCCCGGATAACGACGTCGGCCTGGGCTGCGCCCGCAGCCAGCCGTCGGTGGAGCGCATGCGGG
>JAYUDU010000117.1:0-2293 GCA_043739605.1 Acidimicrobiales bacterium
GCGTACCGCTCCGGGCCGGGACGAAAGTGGTTGGTCTTCGCTGGTGTCGCCGCGTTCTGGGTCGCCTCGTGGTCGATCGGCGCCCGCAGTGGCGGCTTCGCCACGCCGATCCAGCTCGGCCGCGTCCTCTTCGCCGCGGCATTCATGCTTGCGGCCGCGAACGCCTCCCGCTGTGGCGTCAGCATCGAGCACGACCGGCTCGTCATTCGCCTGTGGCGCCGCGTGCACCGCCTTCGCCTCGACGAGCTGAGAGACGTCGAGCTCGCCCTCGTCGACCCGCACGTCGTCGCGGGCGACGGTACCCGCATCGCGCTCTTGGACTGCTGGCATCCCGAACCCGGCGAGGTCGCCGCCGAGGTGCGAAAGCGCTGGCACACAGCCCGACTGAACGCCCAGACCCCGGCCCGGCCCGACGTCGACATCTGGCAGTAGGGCATCGGGGGATTGAGCAGAACTGCGGCGCCACGGCGCCGTTCTGCTCAAACTGGTCAGACGGCATCGCCACGGTTCGTGGTTGCGGGGTCGGATCGGGCAGGCTTGATGGCATGTCGAAGCGCAAGCGCCGGATCGAGGGCTCGGCGCCCGCGCCAGAACCGCAGGTGCGGAGCGCCCAGGACGCGGAGGTCGACCCGAGCGCTCCCACCACGAGCTGGCGTCCGCCGAGCAGCACCGGCTTCCCGTGGCCCCCGCTGGTGCTCATCGGTGCGGTGGTCGCCGTCTCGCTGATCGTGGTGTCGATCCGCGCCGCCAACAGCACGCCGAAGCCATCTGCCAGGGTCATCGAGAACCCCGCCTACATCGCGGCGATCAACGCCACGTGCAAGGAGGCGTTCCCCGACCTGCGCCCCGCTACTCCCGACCGCGACGCGATCGTCACCCCGGCCGACGTGAAGGAGAAGGTTCTCAGAGCGACTGCGGGGATCGCCGGCTTGGCCACGAGGATCAGGACGATCGACGCCCCGCCGGGAGACGCGGCTGCGGTGCGCGGCTGGCTGAGCGACTGGGATCAGTACGTCGTCATCGGACGCAGCTACGCCGACCTCGTCGAGACCGACGTCAAGCGTGCGGATGCGATCGGCCGCAGCGGTGACGGTGCCCAGAAGCGCGCCGACCAGTTCGCCACGGGCAACGGGTTGAACGAGTGCACTTTCGCCGTGCGATTCAAGGCGCCGCCTCGCCAACCCGGGTCCATCTGACGCCGGTCGCACCGTGATCGACGGAAGGGCCACCTCGCTCGGAGAACTGCTGGCGATGCCAGGCGTCGAGGAGGAGCACCGCCTTGGCGGCCGCGTGGCAGTGCTCGCCATCCACGGCGGACTGGAAGGCGGGACTGCGGAGCTCGCAGGCGCGGTCGCCGATCGCACCGGTGCGTCGCTCTACGTGTGCCGTCAGACCGTACGCCGGGTGCACCTCGCCAGCCATCGCTTCATGCCGGCTGGCTCGCCTGCGCTGGGTGCCGTCCTCGCCCACGCCGACGTCGTGATCTCGCTGCACGGATACGGCCGGTGGAGCCAACCTCGCGACATCCTCCTCGGCGGCAGTGCACGCGACCTGGCCAGGGAGGTCGCGCTGGCGCTGGGTGAGTACGCCCCCGACTTCGCAGCCATCGATGACCTGGCACGAATCGAGCGGCCGCTCCGGGGCTTGCATCCTGACAACCCTGTGAACGGGACCAGGCTCGGCGGAGTCCAGCTGGAGCTCCCCCATCTCGCCAGGGGATCGTCGCCGCGACAAGCTGCTGGAGACACCACCACCCCCGACCCCACCGTGGTCACGGCGCTGTGCGCAGTGGCGGCCGCATGGGCGTGACGGCACTCCGACCGGCTGCAGGGCTTCTCCATCTCGATGGCCGTGCCGTCGAGGAGATCCTCGAGCGCAGTGCCGACGGATCCGTGCTCGCCCAACGCTGACGTGGTCAGCCCGCGCGGTGAGGTCTCAGACCTCGATGTGGCCATCGAGATAGAGGACTGCGCCGCCGGCGATGTCGACACGGTCGCCGCGAAGTCGCAGCCAGAGATCGCCCTCGCGAGCTGACAGCTGTCGCGCTCGCAGGTCGGTCCGACCCAGCCGCGCCGCCCAGTACGGAGCAAGGATCGTGTGCGCGGCGCCGGTCACCGGGTCCTCATCGATCCCCGAGGCGGGGGCGAAGAACCGGCTGACGATGTCGACCCCTTCGGTCTCACTCGCGGCGGTCACGATGACTCCGCGGGCGGGAACCCGCGCCAGCCCCCTGAAGTCGGGCTCCACTCGGTGCACCGCGGCCTCGTCGGCGAGGACGACCAACAGGTCGTTG
>JAYUDU010000118.1:0-6100 GCA_043739605.1 Acidimicrobiales bacterium
GGATGGATGTAGATTCAGTAAGAGGGAAGACAGCTCATGATACTTTAGTACAGCAATTTGAAAACCATAAACTTGATTTGCTTGTAGGCACACAAATGGTGGTAAAGGGTTTGGATTTTGATAACGTAAGTCTGGTAGGTATTCTGGATGCGGATGGCCTGATGAGCTTTGCCGATTTCAGGGTGAATGAACGTGCGTTTCAACTTATGGAACAGGTGAGTGGAAGGGCAGGCAGAAAGCATGAGCAGGGTAAAGTGCTGATACAGGCAACAAATGTAAAGCATCCTGTTTTGCAATTGGTGCAGCAACATGATTACAAACGGTTTTACGAATACGAGATCGTAAACCGTCAACAGTTCTTTTATCCTCCTTATAGCCGTATTGTTTTATTAACTTTAAAACACAAGGATAAAAACATTGTTGAAGCTGCATCGGAAAAACTCACCTGCCACAGCGAGGTGTTGCCCGAGAAGAACGCGGCGTTGCCACCCCGGGCTATGAACGCCTCGACGGTGTCACGCATCCCGGCGGACCAGTACTCGTCGTGACCGACCGACAGGTACAGGCTGGCATCGTCGAGCACCTCGGGGTGCTCCTCAAGGTCGGCGTTGGTGCAGACGCCGATCTCGAAGCCTTCGCGCTCGGCCCACTCGATGAACGGCAGCTCCCAGTCGGGCCAGCCGGCCGACCCCGCGTACCCAGACAGGTGGTTGAGCTGGACGTACCCGACGTGCGCAGCGTTCTGGGGATCGGGCGCGCCCGTGCCCGTCACGCGCCGACCCTTGCCGGGCGGCTTGAACAGGTAGCCCGCCGCCATCGGCCGCTGCATCGATACGTGAGTGCCACCCGTGTAGAGGTTCGGTCCGCCGGTGTCGTTGTAGGCGTGCCAGGTGTTGGTGGCGAGCGCCAGCACGATGCGGGCGCCGGACGCAGGGCGCACCACGAAGAAGGCGAAGTCGCGTCGAACCTTGTCGCCGACCTCGATCTCCATGACGACCTCGTAGTAGCCAGACGGCCAGCCCGGGTCGATGTCGAGCGTCAGCGCGGCGGGCCACCCGCATCCCTTGGAGGCTGCGTCGCGCGGCATCGCATGCTCGTCGACCTCGACGGCGTCAGCGGTGAACACGACATCGCGCCGAGCGCCGACCCGCGCCACCTCGACGCGCACCGCCCGGCCGCCCGCCGACGACATGTGCAGGCCGACCCGCTCACCCGCTTCGCCAGATTGCGGCCAGCAGTACCCAGTGACGACTTCGCGTGCCATCACCGGAACCTACCGGGCCTGGAGAGATGATCCGGGCGAACCGATGTCAGCCCTCAGCACGACAGAGAGACAAGTCGAGCCGACCGGTCGTTGTGAGCAGAGTTCGGTCGAGTCGGCGTATCGTCCACCATCCGCCACGGTCACCCGCGCCACGAGCCGGGAGACCAGACAGAGGAGATCCGCATGCGCAGGAGCAGAGTCGCCAAGGTCGTAGCAGTCACAGCGTTGTGCGGGGGTCTGATGGCGGCGCCGTGGCGTGCCGGGGCTGCCCCGGCAAGCACCTCGGCTTCGGCCGTGCTCCAGAGTTCCGACGCAGCCGGGACGCTGACTCCGATCGGCACCGTGTCGTTCCGCCAGCAGAACGGGAAGGTCGTGGTTCGGGTCGACGTCGACGCGAACGGCGTCCTCCCCGCCGGCTTCCACGGGATCCACATCCATGATGTCGGCAGTTGCACCGGCCCGGCCTTCACCACCGCGGGCGGTCACTACAACCCAGCCGCCGCGATCCACGGCGCGCACGCCGGCGATCTGCCAGTCCTGCTCGCGCAAACGGATGGCTCGGCCCATGCGATTTACGAGACGAGCGCGTTCTCGGTGGGCGAGCTGCTCGTCGCCGACGTTGCGGTCATCGTCCATGCCGGCGTGGACAACTCGGCCAACATCCCCGCCGAGCGAAAGACCGATCCCACCAGCGGGGCAGTGACCCAGCAGGCCTATTACTACGACAGCAACGCCGACGGAGTCCCCGACACCGCGGGGCCCAACCCGGCCACGACCGCGAAGACGGGCGACTCCGGTAGCCGGGCCGCGTGCGGCGTCGTGGGCCCGGCACCCGCGGGCCTTCCCGGCGGTTACTGGCTGGCGGCTCGCGACGGCGCCATCTTTGCCGAAGGCGCCGCCCCGTTCCTGGGCGGCGACACCGGAGGCGGCCTCAAGCAGCCCGTCGTCGCCATGGCACCGACGCCATCAGGTTCCGGCTACTGGTTGGCCGCATCGGATGGGGGCGTCTTCGCTCACGGAGACGGCGTCGTCGAGGGTGGCATGAGTGGCGCCCGACTCAACGGGCCGATCGTCGGGATGGCCGGCGAGGCCGCCCACGCCCGAGCCGTCCTCGCCGACAGCACCGGCGCCCGCGTCGGCATCGTCACGTTCGCCCAGAAGGCCGACGGGGTGCACGTGCGCGTGAGTGCCAAGGGGCTCACGCCCGGCGTGCACGGCTTCCACCTCCACGATGTCGGCACCTGCACGGTCCCCTCGTTCGCCTCGGCCGGCGGTCATTACAACCCCGGGTCCGCCACCCACGGCGCGCACGCCGGCGACAACCCGACCGTGCTCGTCCGCGGTGACGGGATGGCAGACCAGACGTTCGTGACGAACAACTACACGGTCGCCGAGTTGCTCAGCGCCGATGTGGCGACGGTCATCCATGCCAACCCCGACAACTACGCCAACATCCCGGCCACGTACCGCTACGACGCCGACAACAACGGTCCCGACACGTCCGACCCAACGGGCCCCGACCCTGCGACCACCGGCAAGACCGGCGATGCCGGAGCACGGAAGATCTGCGGTTCGGTGAGGGCGACCGGCGGATCGGCCAAGGCGGGCTACTGGCTCGTCGGCTCTGACGGTGGAGTGTTCAACTTTGGAGGAGCCGGGTTCTTCGGCGCTGCTGCTGACTTGAAGCTCAACCGGGCGATCGTGGCCATGGCTGCCACGCCCAGCGGCGATGGATACTGGCTCGTCGGCTCCGACGGCGGCGTGTTCAGCTATGGCGATGCCGGGTTCTTCGGCAGCATGGGCGCCGTGAACCTGAACCGGCCGATCGTTGCGATCTCGTCGGCCCCCAGCGGGAACGGCTACTGGCTGTTCGCCTCTGACGGGGGCGTCTTCGCCTTCGGCGACGCCACCTACGAGGGCAGCACCGGAGCGCTCACGCTGAACTCCCCGGTCGTCGGCGCAGGCGCCACAGAGAGCGGACACGGCTACGACCTCTACGCAGCAGACGGCGGCGTGTTCAACTTCGGCGACGCCAACTTCTTCGGCAGCCAGGCCGGCCGAACGTTGAACCAACCCGTCTTCGGAGGCGCTCGCGCTGCAGGGTGAACCTGCCATTCTCCAGAGCAACGAGCCAGGAGGCCATCGATGTCAGAGCCGCGCCGTCGGTCGCTGACGTCGGTCACCTGTTCGAGGCAATCGGCTGACCACCACGGACGCCGTTGGGCCGAGTTCCTTCGATCTCACCGCGAGGTTGATGGTGCCATGCCCATCGTCGTCAGGCGTTCTTCGGGAGCTCGTTGAACGGCAAGCGGGAGAGGTCGCCGGGCTCCTTGGGCAGGCCGAGGGCGCGCTCGCCGATGATGTTGCGCTGGATCTGGTCGGTCCCGCCGTAGATGGGCAGGGCCTGCGCCGACAGCGCCTGCGCCGTGACCGCTGCCGCCGCGTTGCCGCCGGGTGCGGTCGCCAGCGTCTCGCGCTGCGCATCGGTGTAGGCGTGGAGCATGCCCCGGGCGCCCAGCAGCTGCATCCCGAGGTCGCGGTTGTGGCGCACGATGTCGGCCATCAACAGCTTGGAGAAGTTCGCGATGCCCGGGATGTCGCCGCCCCCGGCGCGCACCGCCTTGTGGCGCTCGGTGTTCATCCGGCTGAGCTCGCCGAGGATGTGCGCCTTCGCGAGTGCCTGGCGCACGACCGGGTCGGCGTCCTTGCCGACGCTGCGGGCCAGGGCGATCTGGGCGGCGGCGGGTGAAGCGGGGCGCCGGTCGGTGTCGCCGCGCTTGGTCGTGCTGGGAGCGCGGACGAAGTCACCCGCCCGCTTGTCGAGGTCGCCGGCGATGGTGCCAGGACGCGCCCCCAGCGCCGCTCCGCCGCCACCTGCACCCATGCCCGATCGCTCCCACAGCAGGGTCGTCTGTGCGACCGCCCACCCATCGTTGGTGCCGCCGATGCGGGCGGCGTCCTCGACGGTGGCGTCGCTGAAGAACACCTCGCTGAACATCGTGTGGCCCGTCATCTCCTTCAGCGGGCGGACCTCTGCACCGGGCTGGTGCATGTCGAAGGCAAACCACGTGATGCCCTGGTGCTTGGGGACGCTCGCATCGGTGCGAGCGAGCAGCATCCCCATGTCGCCGATGTGGCCGCCGGAGGTCCACACCTTCTGCCCGTTGATGACCCACAGGTCGCCATCGCGCATGGCGCGGGTGCTGAGGCCTGCGAGGTCTGATCCGGCGCCCGGCTCGCTGAACAGCTGGCACCACGCACGCTGGCCGGTGACGATGTCGCGGACGTAGGACTCGACCTGCTCGGTGGTGCCGTGCGTGGCGATCGTCGGCGCCGCCAGCATCAGCCCGAGGCCGGCCGGCGGGCCGAGCGCGCCGTGCTCGGCGATGGTGCGACTGACGCGGATGGAGTCGCCCCGGCTGATGCCACGGCCGTAGCAGCCGACCGGCAGCAGCGGGTTCGACCAGCCTGCGAGCCCGAGGAGCTGCCACCAGGCGGTGACTGTCAGGTCCGGATCCCAGGTGTCGGCGAGCCAGTCGCGGAGCTCCTCGGTCGGATCTGCGTCGGCGCGGGCCGGCGCGGCATCGGTCACGGTCATCTGCACGCTTCTCTGGACAGGATCACGGTCTGAGAATAACTTTTCTTCGGAAGAAGTCAAGGGGCACTCAAGCGCGTTCGATCCGCAGTAGTCCCCGCGCCGGGGTCCACGACTCGACGACGAGCACGGTGGCCTCGGCGTTGAGCCCGGTGACGACGACCTCGGAGATGTCCACGACGAAGGCCTCCCCCTCGGGCGCAGCCTGCGCCGTGTCGGGCGCGGCGACCGGACCGCTGGGCACGGCGCGGCCGGCGATCTTCGCCTCGCCCGGCCACTCGCTCTCCTTGCCGTGCTCAGGGTGAAACGTCGGCCCGTGGAGCGCAAAGCGGGGATCGCGATGGAGGTCCGCGCCTTTGCGCGCGCCGGTCATCGAGCCAATCCGCAGCTCGCCGTCGGTGAAGTCGCACTCGATGCCCGAGATGCGGGGAGATCCGTCGGCGCGCAGCGTGGCGATCGTCTTGTGGCGCCCGGCATCGAACAGCCGTCGCACCCGCGCCGCGAACTCCGGTTCCGCCTGCTCGATCGCGTTCCATGCTGCCATGGCGCCGAAGCGTATTGCGATGCTCGGCGAGACGCGTGGGGCGCTGCGCCGTCGGCTCATCGGTCGCGGCCGCCAACGCGGCAGGCGGCGCGTGCGGGTGGCCTCAGCGCACCTCAGTCGATGAAGGTCGGGGCGCGCTTCTCGAGGTTGGCCATGATCGCTTCGACCTGATTGGGACTGCCGATGAGCCGGCCGATCTCCTTGCGCTCATTGGCGAACTGGTCTGCCGGCGTGGCGAGGACGCTCGCGTTCAGCAGACGCTTCGCAGCGCGCACCGCGTGCGGGTTCTTGCCAGCGATCTCGTGAGCGGTGGCGAGCGCGTCTCCACGCGGGTCGTCGCACACGCGGGTGACGAGCCCGAGGCGGAGCGCTTCATCGCCAAGCACCTGGCGCCCGGTGAAGGTCAACTCCTTCGCAACGTCGAGGCCGACGACGCGGCCGAGGGTCACAGTGCCGGTCATGTCGGGGATGAGGCCCCAGCGGATCTCCATGACCGACAGTCGGGCGTCGGCGGTCGCGTAGCGGAGGTCGGCGCCGAGGGCGATCTGGATGCCGCCGCCGAACGCCACGCCGTGCACGGCGGCGATGACCGGAACCGGCACCTCCTGCCACGCCCACGCCGACTGCTGAGCGAGGTGGGTGATGCGGTCGCTGGTGCTCATGATGGCGGCGGTTGCTGACGGCGGCGGGGCGAAGC
>JAYUDU010000119.1:0-14512 GCA_043739605.1 Acidimicrobiales bacterium
TCGTCCCGCTGCAACGTGTACGGCGCCTTTGCCAGTCGACGTTTCAGCCCGCCGGGATCTGATGGGCGCCTTGGCCGGCCGACGTGCACCCCGCTGCAACCTGCGCAACGCCTGGGTCGGCCGACGTGTTCTCCCCGGCGGGATCTGCGGGGCGATTGCACATTCCCCGCTCCAGATGGCCGCCGAACTGCACGATCCTCCGCGTCGGACCGGCCGGGGTGGTCGTTCTGGTCGCGTCAGGTGTCGGCATGCGACATGCGACGGAACCGGAACCGGCGACTCGTCAGCGCCAGCGAGCCGCGAGCTTGGCGACGGTGGTGACGTTGCGGAACGTGACGTCATGGGGGAACGCCTTGGCAAACACCTGCGGCGGGACGAGCGTGTCGGAGATGTTGCCGTTGGTGCGCCACCACACCTCGCGGCCCACGACCGCGAGGCGGTCGTAGTCGTTCGTCAGCCCGGCGACGGCGGCACCGACTGCGGCCGAGGCTGCGGTGTCTGAGAAGCCGATCTGGACCTTGCGAGCAACCCCCGCCGGGGTTTCGGTGACGTGCACCTCGTCTGCGAACGGGCCGCCGGCGTCGGCTGCCGCGGCGAGCTGCGACATCTCGGCCAGCGACCGCACCATCGTCGGCACCGCGTATCCGAGGTCGGCCACGAAGCTGGCCTCGAGCGCCGCCTCGATGGCGGCGTCCGTCGCCCGCCGACCCCACCCGATGCCGAGGTTGCCGCTGGCGATCGCCGACTCCGCCACGGTGGCGCCCGCCCCGACGGCCAGCCCGCACAGCCGATCCATGGTCACGCGATGGCCACCGACGTTGATGCCGCGCAGCAGTCCCACGTGCGTGACGACCCCCGAGCCCACCTTCGCCATCAGTGGAACCGCTTCCGGGCCTCCGGGGCCGCCGCGACCGGAGGGGGCCTGCCGCCGAGGTGCGCGGCAACTGCCGGCAGCTGCTCTGTTCCGCTCATGCTGCGAATCGTACGGGGAGCGACCGATCCCGCGGGCGGCTCAGGTCGCGGCAGACGCCTTGAGGTGGGCGCCCGAGCTGGGCCGCGGCCCGCCGCAGACCGCCTTCCACAAGGCGATGTAGCTGGGGTAGACGACGGTGTCATCGACGTAGCCGGCAGCTTCCAGCTCGGCGTGGAACGCCGGCAGCTTGCGGAACGGGACGCCCATGTCGACATGGTGCGCCAAGTGGAAGCCGGTGTTGTACGGCACCAGCCAGAAGCGGGCGAGCCACGACTGGCGCACCGCGTGGGTGGCGCGGCGACGGTCCGACGAGGCGCCAAGTCCGCCGTGCTCGGCGATGGCCCGCAGCCGGTTCACGACCCGCCACCCGGTCATCCACGGCGCCAGCCAGAGGAGCGGGTACACCCACCAGCGACCGGTGGCGAGCCAGGCCACCCCCCACAACGCCAGCTGCGTTCCCAACACCCGGCCAGCGATCGCCCGCCCGCCCGTCGACCCCAGGCCGCGGAACAGTCCCTTGAGGTTCTTCCACCCCGAGATCCCGACGGAGTCGCGGACGAGGCGGCGGCGCAAGTCGGGCCAGGTGCACGGGTAGCCACCGTAGAAGGCGATGTCGGGCTCCTTCGGGCCGAACTCCTCCTTGTGATGGGCGAAGTGTGACGGTCGATAGAGCGCGATCGGCGTCCATGCCGGGAAGGCGATGACCCACGTTCCGACGAGGTCGTTGAGTCGCTTGTTGGTGAAGAGCAGCTTGTGGGCCGCCTCGTGCATGAGGATGGCGAAGCGGACGTAGATGGGGGTCATCAGTACGAAGGCGGCCGCCCAGACCACTGGGTTGCCCGCCCAGCAGGCGACCGTCACGATGCCGACGACGTTGCCCCACAGCCACACGACCGCCCAGGCGTTGCGCACGTCGGCGATGCGCCTCAGCTCAGCCCGCAGCTCCGGGCGCGCGAAGCCGTTGGCGAGCAGTCGCTCTGTCGGTAGGACGTCTGGCAGCACCGCCGGGTCGAGCATCATCCCGCCGGGAGCCGTCGAGGTGGCCATACGACAACCTTACGGGACGCGCCATGAGGTCATGGCGCCACCCAGGTCAGACGCTGACGGGCACCGAGTCGCCGAGGTCGCTGATCTGCGACAGCACGTCATGCACCTCGGTCGAGCTGAACATGTGACGTTCGACGGTGAGACCGAGCCACTCCTCGATCAGCGTCTGCGCTGGCGTGTCCTTGAGGGCACCCCAGCAATCGAACAGCAGGTCTTGGAGGGATCCAGGACTGAAGGTGAGCTCGCCGTCGTTGGCGGCGAGGAAGTTCGCGATCTGCGTGTGCACGTCCACGCCGCTCATCGTAGCGACTCGGCACGGCAATCTGGGCCGCGCGCGCCCCTCGTTCACAGAGACGACATGTCGTCGTGCCCGTCAACGGCACCCTTGCGGCGCGACGAGACGAGGTGGAAGGCGCCATAGCCGAGCGCCACCACCGCAGCCAGCACCAGCGATCCGCGACCCAGGTACTTCTCGACCCTGTGGTAGCTGGAACCTGCAGCGTACCCGGCGAGGATGAGGGCGGGCTGAGCGACGAGCGCGCCTGCGACGTTCCACACCAAGAACGTTCGATAGTGCATCCGAGCGTCGCCGGCGACGGCCGGCACGAGCGCCCGCAACAGCCCGACGAAGCGACCGAGAAAGATCGCTTTGCCACCGCGGGCGTGGACGAAGTCGTGCGCCTTGGTCCACCGCTCCGCGCCGACCTTGCGACCGAGCCGCGAGCTGCGCATGCGGGGACCGAGGTGACGCCCGATCTCGTAGCCGATGGAGTCGCCGATGATCGCTCCAGCGGTGGCGCAGACGATCACCCACGTAAGTGACAGCTCGCCGCGATTGGCGAGCACGCCGGCGACGAGCAGCGCCGTCTCGCCGGGGATGAGCAGACCGACGAACGCCGCCGCCTCGGCCAACGTGAGGCCGAACAGGATGATGTACCCCCACGGCGAGATCTGATCGCCGAGGGCGCTGACCCCCGACTCGATGATGCTCGCCAACATCCGAGAAAACCTAGCGACGCGTCAACCCCAGACTGCGTCGGCGGCGGATGAGGCAGCTACTTCAAACGACGCGAGCTACTCGAGCTGGTCGAGGGCGTAGGCCTTCAGGCGCGTGTAGTCGACCTTGCCGTTGGCGGCGCGGCCGATGGTGTCGATGACGACGACCCGTTTGGGTGCCTTGTAGCGGGCGAGGCGGGCCTTCACATGCTCGATGACCGAGGCTTCGTCAAGGTCGTGGCCGGGCTCGAGCTCCACCACCGCACAGATGGCCTCGCCGAAGCGATCGTCGGGGAGGCCGACGCACACCGCATCGACGACGTCGCCGTGCGTTTTCAACACCTCCTCGACCTCCTCGGGGAAGACCTTCTCACCGCCGGTGTTGATGCACACAGACCCGCGCCCCAACAAGTGAATTGAACCGTCCTCCAACACCTGGGCAAAGTCGCCTGGAGTGGAGTAGCGAACTCCGTCAAAGGTCTTGAACGTCAACGCACTCTTGGCCTCATCTTTGTAATAGCCCACAGGGATGTAGCCGGCGATGGAAACCATGCCGATGTCGTCAGAGCCAGCGGCCACAGGGGTGCCGTCCTCCATGAGCACCTTCACGCGGTCACCGATCTTGAACGCAGCAGTGCCGCTGGCGGCACCGCCGGCGCTGGTCGAGCTGGCCAGGCCAACGGCTTCAGAGCTGCCGAGCGAGTCGAAGCAGATGAGCTGGGGGTGGGCCTTCATGAGACCGTCCTTGGTCTCCTGGCTCCACATGACGCCGGAGCTGCTCATGACGAACAGCGGCGAGAGGTCCCAGCGGTTCGGGTTGTCCTCGAGGGCCGCGAGAAGGGGCCGGGCAAAGGCGTCGCCAACGATGACAAGTGCGTTGACCTTCTGCGCCTCGATCGTGTCGAAGATGCGCTCTGCGGAGAAGCTGCGGTTATCGAGGCACACCAGCGAGCCGCCGCCGGCTTGGTTGACGAAGCAGCTGAACTGGCCGGTGCCATGCATCATCGGGCAGGCGGGCATCATGACCGAGCCTGGCCCGGTGATGCGCGACGCGAGCTCATCGAGGCTGGTGGCTGCGGGTACGCCGATGAGCGGGTTGCCGCCGCCGCCGAGCACCTGGAACAGGTCGTCTTGCCGCCACATCACGCCCTTGGGCATGCCGGTGGTGCCGCCGGTGTACAGGAGCAGCAGGTCGTCGCCGCTGCGGCCCCACGGGCCCTGCACATGCACGTCGGTGCCGAGCGCGGCCGCGGTCTCGTACGGCGTTGCGAACGACGGGGCCTCGTTGCCATGACTGCCTGCGGCGGGGGGATCGTCGACGACGATCCACGCCTTGACCTGCGGCAGGCGGTCCTTGACGCGGGTGATGAGGGGCGCGAACTCTGCGTGGAACACGACGGCCTCGGCATCGGCGTTGTCGAACAGGTAGACGATCTCGTCGTCCGCATAGCGGTAGTTCGTGTTGACGGGCGTCATGCCGGCCTTGAACGCCGCGAGGTAGGTCTCGAAGTATTCGGGGCAGTTGTAGAGGTATGCAGCCACCTTGGACTGGTGGGTGAGGCCCGCATCGATGAGGTGTTGGGCTACGCCGTTGGCGCGACGGTGCCACTCGGCCCATGTGAAGACGCGGTCGCCCATGACCTGTGCCGGAGCGTCCGGGATCGCCGCCGCGATCCGCTCCAAGATGTTGGCGTAGTTCCAATCGCCCATGTCGGCTCAGTCCCCCAGGGTCGGGCGCCCGCACGGGCGAAAGGTTGCAGCGGACCGAGACATCTCGGCCGGCGCAGAACGTAGCCGTTGCTACGGTCCGGCCGGTGGCCACAGACACTGCCGTCACGGCGCCTCTCGCCGATGGCGAAGCCGACATCACATTCCCCGGGGCGGAGGCACCCGCCCGCACCCGGCGTGTCGACTCCGCAGGGTTGTCCCTGGCGGTGCACGAGTGGGGTGATGCGGAGGCGCCGCCGATCCTGCTGGCGCATGGAGGCTTCGACTTCGGCCGCACCTACGACGTGTTTGCCCCGCTGCTCGCGGCCGGCGGTTGGCGGCCTGTGGTCTGGGACCACCGTGGCCACGGCCAGAGCGAGCACGCCGCCCTGTACTCATGGGACGCCGACATCCGCGATGCGGCCGCGGTCCTGGACACGCTCGCTCCGGACGGTCGCGCCATCCCTGTCCTCGGCCACTCCAAGGGCGGCGGGCTCCTGCTGCGGCTCGCGGCGGCGTGGCCCCATCGGGTCAGGGCGCTCGTCAACATCGACGGCCTCCCGTCGAGGCGCCGGATGTCGGACGTCTCCGACACCGAGCGCACCCGCATGCTGGCCGCCGACCTCGACAGTTGGTTGGCGCACCGCCGCGGCTTGAGCGATGCGACGCGCAAACCGGGCACGCTCGACGAGCTGGCCCAGCGACGCGGCCGGATGAACCCGCGTGCCGACATGCCGTGGCTGCGCTACCTCGTGTCAGTCGGCGCCCGCCACGATCCGGACGGGTGGCGCTGGACCCTCGATCCGTCGATGCGCTTCGGCGGCTTCGGGCCGTGGCGCCCAGAATGGAGCCTGCATCACCTCCCCGGCCTCCCCATGCCGGTGCTCGGTTTCCTGGGCGCAGAGATGGAGCCGATGGGCTGGGGCACGTCGCCCGACGAGGCCAGAGAATGGCTGCCCGAAGGCTCGCACCTCGAGGTGTTCGACGGCGTCGGCCACTTCGTCCACGTGGAGCGCCCGCATGAGGTCGCGGCGCTCGTCCTCGACTTCTTGGGGGATCCCAGATGACGCTCTCGCCCGACACCGATCGTCCGGAACCTGTGTGGCTGCATCACGGCAGGCTGCGCCTGGCGCTGCACCAACTGCGGGCCGCGACCGACCCCCAGGCACGCCCGCTGCTGGTACTGCATCCGCTCGGCACCGGATCGGCCCGGGTAGCCCCCGCATCAGCCACCGCATGGACGGGCGCGGTGCATGCCCTCGACTTCAGCGGCCATGGCATGTCCGATCACGCGCGGGGCGGCGGCTACACCGCGGAGATCCTCATGGGCGACGCCGACGCTGCGCTCGCGCATCTGGGCGAGGCGACCGTCCTCGGCGCCGGCCTGGGCGCATACATCGCCCTCCTCATCGCCGGCGCCCGCCCAGGCGTGGTGCGCGGCGCAGTGCTGACCGACGGCCCCGGACTCGACGGCGGGGGCGACCGACCCGGCTCGCCGACCATCCTGGCGGCCGGGGGCGAGCGGATGCGAGGAACGAGCGTCGAGGAGACCCCACACGCACAGCCCGGCCCGCCGGCCGGCGCGTCCCTGGTGCGCCTGCCCGACCCGTGGGCGCTGGTCGAGCTGGCCACCGACGTCCGTCCGCCCGACTACGCCACGACGTTCGTCCGGCAGGCATCGCAGCTGTCCGGCCTGGTCGAGCCCATCGCGGTGTCGTGCCGACACGAGCCTCCGTGGCTCGCCGCCGTCACCCAAGACCCCAGCGTCATCATCGTGCGGTCCATCGGCGAGGGCCTCATGCGGTTCGCGGGCTGACACTGCCTGTGGCACCGCCGCGTTCCCCGTTCCTCGGATCGGCTCGGCGCCGGTCGCCGGGCCCTGCATCGGCCGCGTAGCCTGCCGCCCGTGCCCCTGACCACCGCCCAGGTCCTGACCGGAACCACCCTCGTCGCACGGTTCGGCGACCTGGCCCTGTGGGTCGAGGCCGGCCCAGACGGCGGCGGCCCGACGCTGGCCGCAGTGCTGGACGCGGCACGGGCGGTTGGCGAAGGCGGTGCGGGCGCCGCGGAGCTCGGCCCCCGACTTGCCGCCGCCCTCAACCAAGGTCCGTCGTCGGTGCCGGCGTTGGCCGCAGTCATCGCCGACGCCGGCGGATTGCGCGTGGTGGTGCACGGCTGGGGCCGGTACTACGGCGCAGGCGTCGACATGCCCAACGGCTGGGTCGACCAGGTGGTGGCGTGGACCGACGCCGCCGCCATCGGCCGCAACACCGCGGCCCTGCGCTTCGTCGAGCCGGGCAGTCCCGTCAACCTTCGCGCCGGCGTCGTGAACGGCGACGCGCTTGCGCTGTTCTTCACGCCAGGCCAAAGCACCCCTGCCGCGGCGCCACCGCCAGTGGCGGCGGTCGCCCCCGCGCCCGTGCCACCGATGCCGGCGCCCACCCCGGCCGCAGCAGACGCCTGGGCCGCCCCACTCGCCGCCGCGGCGCCGGTGGCCGCGGTGGCTGCCGCGGTCGCAGTCGCGGTCGATCCGTGGGCACAGGCCCCAGCTTCGGTGGCCGCACCGAGCGCGGCTGCGGCCCAGGCTGTCGACCCGTGGAACGCAACCGACGCACCCGCCCCTGCGGCACCAAGCGACCCGTGGGCCGCACCGGTATCGGAGCCGACGCCGGTGATGACCGCGCCCGCCTCGCCAGGACCCAGCTCACCGACCCCGGCACCGCCGACGTTCGCTCCGCTCGAGGAGCCCGCCGCGTTCGAGCCGCCCGCCTCGGAGCCTGCGCCTGCGTGGGCAGCCCCCGCTCCAGTCCCGGTTGCACCTGCTCCTGACCCGTGGGCGGCGCCAAGCGCGGCCACGCCCGAGGCGCCCGTCGACCCCTGGGCGGCACAGCCCGCGCCGCAGCCACCGCAGGCACAGGCGCCGCAGGCACAGGCTGCGCCAGAGGCCCCACCGGTGCCTCCGAGCGCCCCGGCGCCGTCTGGCGAGGGCCGGATCGTCTCGGACGACGGCACCGTCGTGGGTCTCCAGAGACCCATCGTGGTTGGCAGTGCGCCCGAATCGAGCCCCGACGTCGCCAGTGGTGCCGCCTCCGCGCTCATCATGGTCGACCCGGGCGGCGCCGTTGCTCCCGTGCACGCGACCCTTCGCATCGACAACGGGGCGCTGTACCTCACCGACGCCGGCACGCCCGGCGGCACGTTCCTGCTGCCCCCGGGCGGATCGAGCTGGTACCCAGCCCAGCCCGGCAAACCCACTCCCCTGCTGCCGGGCAGTCGCCTCGCCTTCGGCCAGCGCACCGCCCTCTACGAGCGCTGATGGCCGCAGCCAAGCTGCCGCCCACCTGCGGGATCCGATCGCGTCTGTAGTCAGGAGACGGTCCACAACGTGCAACCGCTCGAGGTCTTGGACCTCGGATCTGCGTGGGTGACCAAGGCCGGAGGCAACGCCGCCATCTCATCTGGCGATCGCAGTCGGTCGCGGGCGTGGGCGCGAGACGCCCACCGAACCTTTCGGGACTCGTCTCCCCTCCTCGATCTATCCGAACGGAAGCCGCGACCATCGCCGATGCACTCGGCAGCTACCTGATCGACGGCTGACGCTCGTCGACCCAGGAGGTTCGAGTGCTGGTGGAGACCTCGATGTCCTCGGCCGGCCGAGACGACCGATCTGCGCTGCGGGCGCCGGCGCGCATCCGGGCATGGCGTGGTCTTGGCTAGGGTTTCCTCCCGCCATGACCATCCACACTCGGCTCACGACAGCAGACGACATCGCAGCCAGGGGCGCAAGCACCTCCAAGCCAACGGCGACGGGCACCAAGCCCGAGCGGAGCGAAGAGGAGAAGGCCGCCCGACGTGACCGCGTCGAGAAGGCCAAGAAGGCCCTGGCCGACAGCCAGACGCTCAAGGGCGACCACGTGGTGGCGGCCAGAGCCGCGCTGAAGGCGTTCCTGCGCAACCTCAACGACGCCAAGCAGCCCAACGACGAGCAGTTCGAGGCCATCCTGGCGGCGCACACGGTGGTGCCCAAGAAGGAGAAGCCAGGCGGCTTCGGTGGCGGATTCGGCGGAGGCGGAGGCGGACGTGGCGGACCCGGCGGCGCACCGCGTGGGCCCGGCGGGCCCGGCGGGCCCGGCGGCGCCACGCGTCCCGGCGGACCCCCGCGCGGCCCGGGTGGTCCCGGCGGCGGCGCCGGCGGCACTCCCCGCACCTGATCCGGCGGGCAGGATCTCCTCGATGGACATCGACCGGCCCCACCGCGACCTGGCCGCGATCGGGGCGTCACGCCACGACGTCCTCGTCATCGGGGGCGGGCCGGCCGGCGCGGCGACGGGCTACTGGCTCGGCCAGGCCGGTTTCGATGTGGTGGTCATCGAGAAGAAGACGTACCCCAGGGACAAGACGTGCGGCGACGGCCTCACCCCCCGCGCGGTTCGCCAGCTCACCGACATGGGCCTCGCCCCCGCGCTCGAGCGATTCCATCGCTTCGACGGGCTGCGCGCCACTGCGCACGGCCGCGAAATCGAGCTGAAGTGGCCGACGCACCCGATCTACCCGTCGCATGGCTTCGTCGTCCGGCGACGTGACCTCGACCAGATGGTGGCCGACAACGCCGAACACGCCGGTGCCACCGTCGTCGACGGCGCAGAAGCGGTCGCGCCCATCTTTCAGCACGGACTGGTCCGCGGCGCCACCGTCAAGGGCCAGGACGGGACAACGGTCGACATCACCGCGCGCTATGTGGTGGTGGCAGATGGCTCGAACAGCCGGTTCGGGCGCGCCATCGGCACCCAGCGCAACCGCGAGATGGCGTTCGGCCTCGCCATCCGGGGCTACTACGAGAGTCCCATCTCGACAGACCCATGGATCGAGTCGGCGCTCGACGTCCACGATCGCCAGGGCGCCGCCCTGCCCGGCTACGGCTGGATCTTCCCCCTTGGCGATGGCACGGTCAACGTCGGCATCGGGCTGCTCTCGACGTTCCGCGACTTTCGCAAGGTCAACACCAGCCGCCTCTTGGAGGAGTACGTCGCCACCGCCTCCGATCGGTGGCAGCTGCGCCCCGAAGGTGCCATCGGCCCAGCGACCGGCGGCAAACTGCCCATGGGTGGCTCCGTCGGGCCCAAGGCCGGGCCGACGTGGCTCGCGGTTGGCGACGCCGCCGGAACCGTCAACCCCTTCAACGGCGAGGGCATCGACTACGCGTACGAGACCGGGCGCCTCGCGGCCGGCGTCCTGGCTGAGGCGCTGACCACCGGCGACGGTTCGGTGTTGGCCACCTACCCCGTGCTGCTCGACGACGAGTACGGCCTCTACTTCAAGGTGGCCAACCTGTTCGCACACGTGATCGGCAGGCCGGCACTCCTGCGCGAGCTGACCCGCGTCGGCATGCGCAGCCGCACCCTGATGGGATGGGTGCTGCGCATCATGGCCAACCTGTTGCGCGAGGACGAGCTCGGCCCCGCAGAAGCCGCGTACAAGGCGGCCGCAGCCATCGTCCGCTACGTCCCCGACCCCTCCCGCCGGGCCGCCTGACCGCTCACGAAGCCGGCACCGGAGGACGATGGACGGGTTCCGCCGGATTCGGCGTCCGTCGGGAGGTTCCACCGCGTTCGTGCGCTTCGGGTAGGAAAGCGGTGGACCTCGACGACCGATACGAATCCTGGGGAGATGGTCGAGAGCACGAAGGCCGACGAACGTTTCGACGGAACCCAACAGCGACAGGTGCATCCGCCGGCGCGACGGGGCTGCCACGGTTGGCGCGCGTCCCGTAACCTCGGGGCCATGAACCTCGACGACGCGTCGGCGGCCGCAACCGCCACCATCGAAACGGATGGCACCCAGCGTCCAGACGGTGCCGAGGGCCACGACCCCAACACGCCAGAGAACCTCAAGGCGTTCATGACCGACCGGTGGGCGCCGTCGACGTCGACGGTGACCGGTCCGGCGGCGACAGCCCCCTCGTGCGCCGCTCGTCGGGCGCGCCTCTCCGCGCTGTTCCCCGGCGAGTGGCTGGTCGTGCCCACCGGCACGCTCAAGGTTCGTTCCAACGACACCGACCACCCGTTCCGGCCCGGCACCGACTTCGTGTGGCTCACCGGCTCCCACGAACCCGACGCCGTGCTGGTGCTCGCCCCAACCCCGCTCGGCGCCGGCGACGACGGCTCCAACCACCGTTCGACGCTGCACATCGCGCCACGCTCCGACCGCTCCTCGCACAAGTTCTTCACCGACCGTCGCTACGGCGAGTTGTGGGTTGGCGCTCGTCTCGGCCACGATGAGACGACGACGCTCCTCGGCATCGCGTGTGCCCCGCTGGCCGACGGCACCGGCCCGCCCGGGGTCGGCGACACCCTCAAGACGATCGACCAGAGCGCCGTGCGCGTCCGGGTGTTGCGCACCCTCGACGCCGCGATCGACGCAATGATCCAGGTCGCAGACGTCGACGAGAGCGAGGTGCCAACGGCACCACCAGCCAAGGCCGAGGCTGCCCCGCCGTCGACGCCGCCAACTCCGACGAAGCCGCCAGTGCGAGACAAGGACAAGCTGTTCGCCACCGCCCTGTCAGAGCTCCGCCTCCTGAAGGACCCCCGGGAGATCGAGCTGTTGCAGGAGGCGGTCGACGCCACTATTCGCGGCTTCGAGGACGTCGTCCGCGAGCTGCCGGCGGCGCGCGCGACCAGCGAGCGTTGGATCGAGGGCACCTTCTGGCGACGGGCTCGGACCGAGGGCAACGACGTCGGCTACGGCAGCATCGTTGCGTGCGGGGTCCACGCCTGCACGCTGCACTGGACCCGGAACGACGGGGCGGTGAGCGACGGCGACCTCATTCTCCTCGACATGGGCGTCGAACATGCCGAGCTGTACACGGCAGACATCACTCGCACGCTGCCGGTCTCTGGGACCTTTACGCCGGTGCAGCGCGAGGTGTACGACGTCGTGCTCGCCGCCCAGCAGGCGGCGTTCGCAGCAACCATGCCCGGCGCAGACTTCCTCGCTCCTCACAAGGCCGCCATGCGCGTCATCACCACGTGGTTGGTGCAGCAGCAGATCCTCACGTGCTCTGTCGATGAGGCCCTCGACGAGGCCAACATGTACCACCGGCGCTACACCCTGCACGGCACCAGCCACATGCTCGGCATCGATGTCCACGACTGCGCGAAGGCCAGGGAGGAGATGTACCGCAAGGGCACTCTCGAGGTCGGCACGTGCTTCACCATCGAGCCGGGCCTGTACTTCCAGCCGGATGACCTCAGCGTCCCGGATCGCCTCCGCGGCATCGGCGTGCGCATCGAGGACGACGTCGTCGTGACCGCCGACGGCTGTCGCATCCTGTCAGCGGCGTTGCCGACCGATCCCGACGCCATCGAGGCGTGGATGGCCCGCCTCGCCCTCCTGGGGCCCGCCCAGCCATAGCCGGAGCCCGGGCTGGCCGGGCTGGCCGGGCTGGCCGGGCTGGTGCTCCGCTAGCGGAGCACCGGTGGGTTGCCGACGCGGGCGCGCTGGAACCGGCCCACGCCACCAGAGCGGACCGCACCGGCCGCGGCCTGCGCGGCTTCGTGCGCGGCGTGTCGCCGAGCCTCCTCCGCTGCGGCGCTCCCGCCGACGGAACCGAGCAGCCGAGGCGTCCTGGCCCGCTGGCTTCCCAGCCAGAACAGGGCGCCGCCAAGGATGACGAGGCCGAGCAGGGCCACCGTGCGGGCCGATTGGCTGTCGCGGGATCGGGAGGCCGTGGGGACCGTCGCCAGCCTTTTCGTGGCTTGAGCCCCGCCGATCCTTGCGGTCTGCGTGGTGCCGTTCGTCGCCGGTGCGGCCGTCGAGTCTGTTACCCCAGCGCCCACAGGCACATCGGGCGACGAGAACCCGCTGACAGGCGGCGCTTCGCCCGACGGGCTCGGCGCCCCGACAGACTGCGTTGGGTTGTCGGTTGACGCGGGCGTCGTGGACGGAGTGGCCGAAGGCTCCTGAGGCGACGGCTCCGCGACGGGTTCTGGCAGGCTCGTGACGTCTGCGTCGGTCGGCTTGTTGAACGCGATCTGGTACGGCGTGGCGCCCTTCGTGACGAGGATGACGTCGAGCACACCGCTCGCCCGCTGGAACGCGCCCGGGATCGTAAACGTGACAGAGGTCCCGTCGGTGCTGACCACACCGTCTGCACCGAAGCTGTCGCATGCTGGGGTGGCACGGTCCGCCCAGGCACCATTTCCAGTGTTGGTCTTCCACGGTGGAGCGGAGTCCGCTGGCCCACATGCTGTGATGGCAACAGCCGTTCCGTTGACCCGCGCACTGTTGTTGGCTGCCGTGTGCAGCACCACCGTGGCATCGACACCGGGCGTGACCGGTCGCCGGAGTGCAGCCATTGCGTATTGCACGAACGGTGCAGGTGTCGCCGTCGGCAGCGTCTGAGGCCCAGTGACCCCAGGAACGTTGGGCAGATGACTGATGTACAAGCCACCGGCCGGGACGGCTGGTGCCGTGCCTTGCTGGGACCACCACGCCGTCTCGGCTCCTGCGGCATGCGCGACCAACACGTTGGGTCCGATGCCGAGCGCGCATGCTGCGCCCAACCCCACGACCGCACCGAGGCCGACCCGCACCGACGCGCGGCGGGTCATCGGGGCGCCCCTTGCGAGCGGGATCGGCGCGGATTGTGAGGCGGCGAGAACTCGGCCACCGTCGTGGCCGGTGCGTCGGCTTGGGCGCCAGAGCGGTTGATCACGTTGACATCACCACCAAGATACGACGACACGACCCTGGGGTCGGTCACGACCTCTTGGGGGTGACCTTGGGCCAGGATCTCGCCGAGCTCCAGACAGATGAGCTCGTCGCTCGTGCTGGTCATCAAGGGCATGTCATGCTCGATGAGGAGCATCGCGCAGCCGGTCTCTGCCTGGATCCGGCGGAGGAGCGGCCCGAGCGCCTCTGTCTCCTTTTGGGCCACCCCAGAGCTGGGCTCGTCCAGCAGCAGCACGCTCGGGTCGTGGGCGATCGCCATGGCCAGGTCGACGATGCGACGGGTGCCGGTGGAGAGCTCCGATACGAACTTCTCGCGGAACGCGCCAAGGCCCATCATCTCGATGAGGTCGTCGACGGTCCACGCGACGTCCGTCTCGCTCTCGAGCGCAGCCGGGAGACTGAGGATGCTGGCGAGGTGGTCGCGGCACTCGATGTGGCGCTCGAGGCCGATGGCCACGTTCTCCGCCACGCTGAGGCTCGGAAAGATCTTGGCGTCCTGGAAGGAGCGGCCAAGGCCAGAGGCGGCCCGGCGGTCAGGTCCCCAATTCGTGACGTCGATGCCCTGGAGGTGGACCCGTCCCGCCGTGGGCTCAAGGAGACCGGAGATCATGTCGAAGATCGTCGTTTTGCCCGCGCCGTTCGCGCCGATCAGACCGAGGATCTGCCCCGGATACAGCTGGAACGACACGTCGGTGACGGCCCGGATGCCGCCGAAGCGCACCGACAGGCCTTCGACCGACAGCACCGGCGGCTTGGTCTTGTCGACGGGACGCGGCCCCATGACCGCCGCCGCGGCCGTCTTCCCGGGGGTCGACTTGGCTGCTCCCTCCAAGAAGACCGAGCGCAGGATGTCGCCGCGCTCCAGCAGCTCCGCCGTCGGCCCTTCGAAGCGGACCTCGCCCTTCTCGAGGAAGTACGCGCGCTCGGCGATCGAGAGCGCGACGTTGACGCTCTGCTCGACGAGCACGATCGATGTGCCAGCGGCGTGGATCTGGCGCACGATGCCGAGCAGCTGCTCGACGATGGTGGGCGCCAGGCCGAGCGACAGCTCGTCGA
>JAYUDU010000120.1:0-6074 GCA_043739605.1 Acidimicrobiales bacterium
CGAACACGCCCTTGCCGCCAGGGACCAGCACGATGCCGGCGGCTGCGAGGTCGTGCGCAGGCGCGTTGGTGATGTCGCGGTCGCCGAACACGATGGCGCCGCCCGACGGCATGGCCAGCCCGGCGATGGCGCGAAGGATGGTGGACTTTCCGGCGCCGTTGGTGCCGAGCAGCGCCAGCACCTCGCCCTTGCGGACGTCAAGATCGACACCGAACAAGACCTGCACACCGTCATAGGCGACGTCGACCTTGCGGCAGACGATCATCGTCTCGCCACCGGCTGGGCTTCGCGAATCGGCGGACCTCGAATCGGCGGCAGCCTGCTCGGCCAGCACCGCCTGGCGCGCTGCCTCCATGTCCTTCTCGACGTCGACGGACGCGGTGATGAGGATGAGCGATCCGACGAGGAGCAGTGGGGCGGCGATGAGGAAGGCGGCGCGGATGGCGTCGCCCGATCGCAGGATCGAGAACAGGATGGGCACGACGAGCAGACCGAGGAGGCCCCACAGATCGGCGAGACGAAGACCGAAACCGCGGATGCGGGCGGGGATGACCAGCGACATCAGTACGTCGCGAGCCGTCTGGGGCACTGCGGAGACGAACGGCTGTATCGCAAGGAACGGCAGCGCGATGTACGGACTGTTGGTGATGCCGAGGATGAGCAACGCCACGAGGTTGAAGATCTGGATGCCACCAAGAGCGACCATGACGCGGCCGGGCCGCTCGCCGATCAGGCGGTCGACGAGGCTGCCGCCGTACGCGTAGCCGGTGCCGGTGGCGACTTGCTGGACGATGATGATCGGCACGAGGGCCAGCGGGCTGGTGCCGACGAGGCGACCAAGGATCACCAGCACGAGCGGCGTGATGAACTGCCCTCCGACGCCGTTGAACACCGCCGCGGCCCACAGCCGTCTGAGGGTTCGTATGGACGAGGCCGCCCGGTAGGACTCCACGAATCCGGGTGGACGTTGGGCGGTGGCGGCGAGCTCGTCTGATGCCCCGAGCTCGAGTCGGTCGTAGCGGCCGCGGGTCGGCTCCTTGAGGAGCAGCCAGCTGAAGCCGGCGAGGCTGGCGGCGATGCCGAACGCAGTGATGGTCTCGAAGGTGCCGAACACCTCGGTGCTGATGGCGGCGATGAGGGGGCTGACCGCGCCGCCGATCGTTCCGAGCAGCCCGGGTACTGCGAAGACCCTGCCCCGTACCTTGGGTGGGTAGTAGTCGGCGAGGAGGGGCTGCCCGGTGATGGCCAGGATCCCGGTGAACCCGCCGAGCAGGCGGCCGCCGAGCGTCGCGATGGCGTAGGAGAACAGGGTCCTCTGGAAGCCGAACGCCACATAGCCGGTCCCGAACGCGAAGGCGGCGAACATCGAGAGCCGGACACGCGACACCCGATCGGCGAGGAAACCAAGGAGCGGGGCGAGCAGCGTCCCGCCGACCGTCGAGAGCACGCCGAGGAGGACGAGGTCCTCGTTCGTCAGGTTCAGCAGATCACGCAGCCTGAGGAAGTTGACACCGATGGCGCCGCCGGCGAGGCCCTGCACGAAGCCGGTGCCGCCAAGGACCAGCAGCGGACGGGCGCCATGCTCGCGAACCACATCGCGCACGTCGAGGCCGCGGCGCACGGTGCGGACCTGCTCTACGACGAGGCGGTCGAACCACCCGGCGTCGGTGGTGGCGGCTCGGGGGGGAGCCGCGAACCCAGGATCGCCGGCGACGATGCCCGCAGCGACTTCGCGCGGTGAGGGGACGGTCGGCCGGAGCGGACCATCAGCGCGGTCATCGGTCAGCGGATCTGTCACTGTGCGCCCGTGGCGTCGGAGGCGACCGACTCGAGGACGAGCTCGTGCCGGGGGAGTCGATACCGGACGGGGACAGGCTCATCCCCACCCTTGGCTCTGATGGGGATGCGGTCATCGCCAGCGGTGCGGCCGTCGGCGACGAGGCTCGGGACTGCGATTCGGTTGCGCACCGCGATGCGACGCAACAGGATGTCGCGTCCGGCGAACACCACCTGTGCCAACCCGCCTTCAGCGAACAACAGCACGAGAAGGACGAGCACTGCGGTGATGAGGCTGGACGCGCCGCCGAGTCGCGGCGTCAAGAACCCAACGACGATGGCGCCGAGCACCGGACCGCTGACGGATCCGAGCCCGCCGATGATGACCATCAAGAACAGGGTGATGGACAGCTCGACCGGGAAGTCGCCAACGCTCACGCCGCCCTGCTGGTAGGCAAACAGGCCGCCCGCGAGCGCGGCGATGAAGCCGGCGATGGCGAACGTCTCCAGCCGGGCCCTGATCAGGTTGATGCCAAACGCCTCTGCGGCCCTGTCGTTGTCTCGCAGCGCGACGAGAGCCCGGCCGGTGCGGCTGCGTCGCAGGCCGACCAGCGAGAGCACCACCAGCCCGACCACGGCGAGGCAGAGGTAGTAGTACGCCCGCTCTCCATCGGTCGAGAGGCCGAACAGGTTCGGTCGGTCGAGCGTCTTGGGAAGCAGCTGGCCGCCGTAGCGCTGAGAGAGCAACACATTCGACGTGACCAGCGCGAAGGCCAGGCTGGTCACAGCAAGCTGGAGACCGCGGATGCGCAGTGCAGGAAGACCGACGGCGACGGCCGCAGTCGCGCCCACGACACCGGCGGCGATGAGCGCGAGGGGTGCGGGCAGACCCCACCGGCCTCCAACAAGCGCGACGGTGAAGCCGCCGACGGTGGCAAACGCGAACTGTCCGAGGCTGATGAGGCCGGCCCACCCCGTGAGCAGCAACAGGGAGAGTCCAACGAGGGCGTAGATGAGGGCCGTGGTTGCGTTTGCCGTGTCGGCGGGCTCCGCGACGAACGGGAGCGCAAGGACCACGATCCCGACTCCCACGCCAACCCGGCGACGCAGCGTTCGCACCGCCGGCAGGCCAGCGAGCTCGCGGGGGATGGGCCGCACCTCCCGGGCCGCCCTCCATGACAACGCGCCCTCGACGCGCCCGGCACGACCAGTCGGGCGCACCAGCAGGAACACCAGGATGAGACCGAGCACGACGAGGTCGGTCGCGGTGCCAGAGCCATACGCGTAGGTGGTGGCCTGGTCGACCATCGCAAACCCGAGCACCACGAACACGGCAAGGCCGAGCGCCCCGGCTCCGGCCACGACGACTGCGCCAAGCACCCGCGTCAGGGTGGCCACTCCGCCGCCCGCGGCCCCACCGCCCTGCGCCGCGATGAGGAGGACGGCCGCCAGACCCGAAACTGCGCCAGCGATGGCCCACACGACGGAGCCGACGGTGGCAGTGGGCACCCCGAGGCTGCGGGCGCGTTCTGGGTCGGCTGCGCTGGCGCGGACTGCGGTGCCGAGGCGGGTGCGTCGCAGGAACCAGGTCACGCCGCCGAGGCATGCTGCGACCGCGACCACCGAGCCGATGTCTGGGAGGTGGAACGTGGCCGGTGACAGGTGGATGGTCACGTCGACCGGCGGCGGCACGGTTCCACCGACAACCTTCTTCGACCCGAACCCGAACAGCTTCAGCGCTCCGCCGGTGCCTGCCGCGTAGCTCAGGCCTTGGGCGATGGCGACGGTGGCCACGGTGCCGACGAGCGGGGGGCTCTGCGCGAACCGACGGATGACGAGAAGGTGAACGAGGACGCCGATGACCGCGCTGAGTGCGATGGCGACGAGGGCGGCGCCGAACCACTCGACGTTGAGCATCCATCGGGGTGCCGCTGACAGGTTGCCCTCGACGATGCCGATGCTGCGGCCGAGCCGCAGGAGGCTGTGCTCGTGCACCACACCGAAGAACACCGAGCCGCCGACGGCCCCGAGCTGCACCTGGGCGAACGAGAGGATGCGGTTCGAGCGCTGGACGAGCACCACGCCGATGACGGCGAGCGCCGACTGCGATCCGAACACCAACGCCGACGCGCGCACGCCGATGGGCAGGCTGCGGGGGAGAGCTTCGACCCCAACGAACAACAGCACGACCAGCGCGGCGATCAGCGCGTCGGGACGTGAGCGGACGCGCCGGATGGCGTCGACCACGCTGGTTCCACCTGTGCTTCGTGCGACGGCCAACCTCGGCCTCCCCCGTTCGTTAGAGATCATTGCAAAGGTCGCGACCCAGATGCGAGCCGCCCCCGCGCCAGCCTTGACAGCCACGCCGGCCGCGTGTTCGATGTCCGCCAGAGTGACGTGCGCCGCGAGGACTTGTGTGGGGGTGACCGGCGTCGGTCTCGAGATCGACGGCGAGCACATTGCTCTCATCTCGGGCGAGGTCCACTACTGGCGGCTCGACCCCAAGCGCTGGCCGGCCATCCTCGACGCCGTCGTCGGCCTCGGGTTTGGATGCATCTCCACCTACGTGCCATGGGCGCGCCACGAGATCGAACCGGGCGTCGTCGACACCTCCGGCTCATTGGACCTCGCCGCGTTCCTCACGTTGGCGCATGACCGGGGGTTGAAGGCGGTGGTGCGGGTCGGACCAGACACCGCGTGTGAGCAGGAGGATTCCGGGTGGCCGCGGCGGGTCCTCGACGATCCGCAATGCCAGGCGCGCCGGGCCAACGGCCAGCCCTACGTCCTGGTGTCCTCCACGGGACATTGCTTCCCGCCGAGCTACGCATCGACCAAGGTTCTCGCCGCAGTCGGCGAGTGGTACGACGCCATCGCACCGGTCATCGCGCCGTTGCTGGCGCCCGGCGGACCGGTGGTCGCCGTGCAGGTCGACAACGAGATCGGCTTCCACTTCCAAGGCCACAGCTACGCGCTCGATCACCATCCAGACTTCGTACGGGAGTACCGAGCGTTCGTCGGCGATCCGACAGCGACGGCCCCGACGGACGCGACTTCGGGCACGGAGCAGGAACGCCTCGCATGGATCGAGTTCCGCGAGGAGCACCTCAGGCGCACGCTCGCCACCTTCGTTCAGATGCTGCGCGATCGGGGCATCGAGGGCGTGCCGTTCGTCCACAACGACTACCCGCGCACCGCCACGCCGATCGACACGGGTGCGCTTGAGCGCTCAGGAGCCGTCGACATCGCGGGGGCCGACATCTATGCGCCGAGGCAGGGGTCGGCGTTCGTCAGAGACCTGTGCAGGCGGCTGGTGGGGTCGACCCGGCTTCCGTACCTCGCAGAGCTCGGCGCCGGGTGGCTCACCCTGCCATGGCTCCTCCCGTTGTCGGTGGACGCCATCGACGAAGAGGCCATCGCGGTGCGCGTGCTGACATCGGGGGTCCGGGCGACCAACGTGTACATGCTCGTCGAACGCGATCGCTGGTGGGGGAGCCCAATCTCTGCTGACGGCGAGCTGCGACCGAGCGCCTCGTTGTACCCCCGGCTGTTCTCCTTGCTGGAGCGGTCGGATATCCGGTCGATGCGCCGCGACGCGAGGGTGCTGGTGGTGGACAACCGCACCGAGGCGCGTCGTGTCGCGGCGCGTGACACCCTCGGCGGCGTCGTGCCGTCGTTCACGCAGCTGCTGCCCATCGATCACCGTCTCACTCAGCTGCCACACCCCGACAGCGACGAGCTCCGACGATGGGATGTCGGGTTGGCTGCGGCTGTTGTCGCCTGCGGCGCGGACTTCGACCGCGCGAGCTCCGACGCCATGCCCGACCTCACGGCGTACGACGTCGTCCTGATGCCGACGTTGGATGCGCTTGCGCCGCAGGCGTGGGACGCGCTCACGCGCGCCGCCGCTGCTGGCGTGGTCGTGGCGGTGGGCCCGCGGGTGCCGACGCTCGATGCCCGAGCACGCCGGGTCGCGGCGGCGGCGCGCCAGCTTGGTGCGATCCGCCTGCTGTGCGACCCCGCGGACGCTGCGGCGCTGGTGCCCGCACCGCTCGTTGCCTGTGATCGCGACGACGTCGTGGTGACGGTGTGGGAGGGCGAGGGGCGGCGGGTCGTCGTGGCCGCCCACGATGGCGAAGGCGACGTCGTCGCTCATCTGAGAACCTCGGCGCCGCGGCCCGGTCAACGATGGGTCGGGCTCTGGCACGACGAGGACCTCGTGGCGGATGCCACGGGCGCCGTCGCCGCGACCCTGGGACCGTGGGCCGTCCAGGTGTGGGAGGTGGCCGGATGATCGACCC
>JAYUDU010000121.1:0-6066 GCA_043739605.1 Acidimicrobiales bacterium
GCGCTCGACCGTGCCGCGTCGCTGGCCAAGTTCGACCTGGCCTCGCAGATGGTCATCGAGATGACGTCCCTCGCCGGCGTCATGGCGGGCTACTACGCCCGCTCGGCCGGTGAGCCAGAGGCCGTCGCCCAAGCCCTCGAGGGCATGGAGCACCCCCGCACCTCTGACGATGTCGTCGCCTCGACCCTGCCGGGAGCGATCCTCGCAGTCGCGGATCGAGGCGACCTGCTGGCTGGCCTCTTTGCGGTCGGCGCCAACCCGACGGGCAGCTCCGACCCGTTCGCGCTGCGGCGCGCCGCCCTCGGCCTCGTGGCCACGCTCCGAGCGTTCCCTGAGTTCGTCGCCGTGCCGGTCTCTACGGTCCTGCGCGCCGCCGCCGAAGCCGTCCGAGCCCAGGGCATCGAGGTCAGCGACAAGGCCGAGGCCGCAGCTCGCACCTTCGTCGAGGGACGCTTCGAGCAGTCGCTCCTCGACGCCGGCCACGATGTCAACCTCGTCGCCGCGGTGGCCCCCCTCGCGGACGTGCCGTCGAAGGCCGTCGACGCACTGACCGAGCTGGACGCGCTGCGGGGCATCGCCGGGTTCGATGATCTCGTCGAAGCCGTGCAACGGGTACGCCGACTCGTGAAGGACGCCGTCGTCGAGGGCTACGACAGGGCGCTGCTCGACGGTCCGACCGGCGTGGGGCTCCTCGGTGCGCTCGACGCCGCAACGGCAGAGCTCGGGGACGACCACACCATCACCGGCGTGGTCGGCGTGGCCCCGCCGCTCGTTGCGGCAACCCAGGCGTTCCTCGACGACGTGCTCATCATGGACGACCAGCCCGCCGTCAGAGCCGCCCGGATCGGGCTCATCACCGCAGTCGTGACGCTGGCCTCCCGGAGTGGCATCGCGTGGGACGCCCTCGCCAGAGCGCGCGCCGTCGCAGCCACGCGCTGACGCCAGCCCCAATCGCCGACCTCAACGGATGCCGAGATCGGCGACGACCCCGGTACGATAGTGCTGTGCCCCTGCGCCTCTCACAACTCGATCCGCGACTCGCGGCGCTCGTTGTTCGCTCTCGCGACGCTCAGGCCGCCGCGGAGCCACTGGAAGACGACGCGCTGGGCTGGCCGGACGAGGCTAAGTGACCTGCCCCGATCCATCGCGTTGGTCGACACGCGCCTCCTCGTCCCGGCGATGGCGCTCCTCAGTGTCGAGCACCGACTCAACTTCCTGACCGCAGAGGCACTTGCGGCGGCGGTCCTGCTCGACGCATCACGCCGCTTCGACGCCTTGTGGAGACCCCGGTCTGCGGCGACACCCCTCGATAGGCGGGCTCCACGCCCCGCCGGCCTCGGTCACGTGGCCGCGGCGCTCCGGGAGCGGCGGCGGGGGGTGGCGGCTTCATCTGTGTCGGCGTCGACACCCGCTGACGGCGTCGCGACCGGCGACTCGACGGGAGCGAACGCCTTCGACGCACCGACCCTGGCGGGGGCCTCGAGCGCGGGGGCGACGGCAGCGGCGAGGAGGCGCACGGCCTCTTCGAGTTGCGCGAGTCGGTGGTTGTCGTTGCGCAGCTGCTCAGCAACGATGAACGAGCCGCCGATCGCCGCGAGGATCACCACGGCCATTCCCGCAGAGGCGAGGTAGGGGATCTGGCGATTCACGTCGGGGTTGCGACTGAGGCCGAGGTAGCCGATGACGGCGACGATGCCTGCGGCCGCGAGACAGCCAAAGCCGATGGAAAGGCGGGCGGTGCGGTTTGAGCGGTCCATGGTGGTACCTCCGGAGGTGAGAGCGACGGTCCGGCCTTGGGAACGGACCAGGGTAGCGAGAACGATGAGGAGCATGGCGATGGCGAGGGTTCCGCTCACGCTCATGCCATAGGTGCCGGCCACCACGATGCCAGACGGGATCGCCGAGGCGAGCCGAGTGCGGCGAAGGGTGACCGCCGGGGCCGGCGACTGCGAACTCGGGGCCACCGTCGAGCGTGGTGCGACCACCGGAACGCTGGCCTGGGGTGCGAGAGGAACGGCCACGATCGGCGCGGTGTCTGGCGTTGTCACGACTGAAACGGTCGTCGGGGGCGAGAACGCCGTGGTCGGGGGGGCGGTCGAGGCTGGCGACGTGGTGGGAACCGTGGTCGAAGGTTGCGTCGTGGTGGTTGTGGTGGAGGCTTGGGTGGTCGTGGTGGTCGCGCCCGGGAGCGTCGGCACCGTCTGGGCGTGACCCGGCCGAGCGCTGAAGACGACCAGTGCCACCAGCGCAGCGGCGCCAACGAGGCCGAGCGCGCCGAGGCGCGACGACGAGCGCCCGGCAGTCATCACGCCCCCTTCCCGAGGTACGCCTCGCGGAGCCTGCCTTGCATGGTTCGCACCGCCTGGCCTTCGGCCACGTCGACGACTTGGCCCTTCTCCAGCACGTAAGCGCGGTCGGCGAGGTCGAGCGCCAGCACGTTCTGCTCGACGATGAGCACGGCCACACCCTGGGTGCGATTGGCTTCGCCGATGAGGTCGAACACCGTCTCGGTCATGATCGGCGACAGCCCGAGCGACGCCTCATCAACCAGCAGGAGCCGGGGATCGGACATCAGTGCCCGGGCGATGGCCAGCATCTGCTGCTGCCCACCCGACATGCTGCCGGCCTTTTGCGACTTGCGCTCTGCGAGGATCGGGAAGGTGGTGTAGGCCCGGTCGAACGCCGCTGCGATGCCAACCTTGTCGCTGCGGGTGTACGCGCCCAGCTCGAGGTTCTGCTCGACGGTGAGGTCGCGGAGCATGCCGCGACCCTCGGGGACAAGGGCAATGCCCTGACGCACGAGGCTGTCGGCCCGCGCCCCGGTGATGTCTTCGCCATCGAGCCGCACCCGCCCCGACATGACCGGCAACTGCGAGCAGATGGTCTTCAACGTCGTCGTCTTGCCGGCTCCGTTGGAACCCATGAGGGCAACGACCTCGCCCTGGCCCACCGTCAACGACAGCTCGAACAGCACCTGGAGTGCGCCGTACCCAGAGCACAGGGCTTCCACCTCAAGCAGCGCTGCGCTGGTGCCATCGGCTCGCGCCACCGGCGCCGCGGTGGACGCCACGGGACGGGCCGAAGGGCGCATCGATGCAAGCCGGCCGGGGAGCTTCACGCGGCACCGCCCGTGGCGGCGGCGGCGCGGCCGAGGAACGAGGCAACGACCTGAGGTTGGGCGACCACGTCTGCGGGGGTGCCGGACGCGATGACCTGGCCAAGCTCAAGGCAGTAGCACTGGTCGCACACCCGAGCGATGAGCGGAACGTGGTGCTCGATGACCACCAACGTCAGGCCGAGCTCGTCGCGAAGGGCGACGAACCGGTCGCCGAGCTCGTTGCTCTCCTCGGGGCCGAGGCCGGCGGTGGCCTCGTCGAGGAGCAACAGGTCGGGACCCGCGGCGACGGCGGCGGCGATCTCGGCGATGCGCATGGTGCCGTAGGGCAGGTCACCGAGTCGCTCGTTGGCGAGGTGGTCGAGGCCGAACAGCTCGAGCGCGAGATCGGCCCGCCGCCGAAGTTCGCGCTCTGTGCCCAGCGTCGCACCGAGGGCCAGGATGCCGGCGGCCGCGGGGTAGCGGGCCAGCCAGTTCTGCACCAACAGGACGTTGTCGCGGACGGTCTCGCTGCGAACCAGGCCCATGTCTTGGAAGGTGCGGGCGACGCCGAACGTGCTGCGTGACGACGGGCGCCTGTCGAGCAGCTCGACGCCTCGATAGCGGATGCTGCCCTTGGTGGGCGCAAACCCGGAGACGGCGTTGAAGAACGTGCTCTTGCCTGCTCCGTTGGCCCCGATGAGGCCAACGATCTCGCCCCGCCGGATCTCGAGGGTGACGTCGGTCAGCGCTTGGAAGCCGCCGTAGGTGACGGTGACGTCGGTGGCCTCGAGCAGCGCCCGGGTCGGCAACGAAAGCGACAATGCCCTGGGCACCCGACGCAGCCCTTCGGCCTGATGCGACGCGTCCGCGAGATCGACGTGACGGGGTCGGGGGTCGGGCTTTTCGCCGCGCAAGCCCACGCGGGTCTCGATCGCGGTGCGGGCCGCGGCCAGTCCGCCGCCGATGCCGCGGGGCTGGAACCGGACTGCGAGCAGGAGGAAGATGGCACCAAACAGGGGTACGTCGGTCGGGTAGACGCCGAGGACGCCGCTCTCGGGCAAGACATCGAGGAATGGCAGGCCAGAGTTGAAGAATGCCGCGAGGACGATGCCGGCCGCAGAGCCCGCACCGCCGAGCACGACGACGGCCACGAGCTGCAACGACGGCAGGAGCCCGAACGCAGGAAAGTCCGACACTGGGCCGTTCTCCTTGAGGGCGAGGAGCGCGCCCCCCAAACCAACGATCGAACCGGAGACGGCGTACGCCAGCAACTTCGACGTGCCGGCCTCGACCCCGAAGCACGGCACGCGCCCCTCGACATCGCGAACGGAGAGAAACGCCCGGCCCGCTTTGGTCACGGCCAGCCGTTGCCGGATGACGAGGGCGATGACCAGGCATGCAAGACCGAACAGATACACCGCTCGGTCCGATGACATGAACGCGGGACGATCGAACTGGTATCCATTGCCGTTGAGCGTGGTGTCCTGAAACACCCGGCGCTCGAAGGCCAGCTGGCAGGCCAGTGTGGCGATGGCCACCTGCAAGCCACGAATGCGCAGGCTCGGCAACCCGACGACCGCAGCCACGGCTCCGGTCACGACCATGGCCCCGACGATCACGAGCGGCCACGGCACGCCCCGGCCCGAGAGCTGCACCGCGCTGATCGCACCGACCCCGAGGAATGCCCCATGCGCCAGCGAGAGCTGCCCCGTGCGGGCCACCAGCACGTCGAGCCCCAGGGCGGCGATGGCGAAGGCGAGCACACCGGTGAGCACGTTCTCTTGCACGCCGGTGATGCGATACAGCGGCTGAAATGGGAGGAGGACGAGCAGCGCCCCGCTGACCCCGGCCGCCGTGCTCAGCACGATCCGGCGGCGCAGGATGGCGCTGAGGCGGTCGACGACACCCAGCGGACCTGGCCCCACGACGCTGGCGGGCGTGGCCACGGCGGTCATGCGAGTGCCTCGCGACCGAGCAGGCCTTTGGGGCGGGCGAGGAGGGTGCCGAGGACGAGCAGGGCAATGGCCAGGCTGGCCGTCCCAGAGTCGAAGAACGTACCCACTTCCGCTTCGACGATGCCGACGATGATGCTGCCGATGATGGCGCCCTCGATGGAGTCGAGGCCCCCGATGACCGCACCCGCAAGCGCCGCCAGCGCGAACCTCGTCTGGCCGAAGGGAACGAGGGTGCCGAACGAGGGAGCCAGCAGCGACGCCGCCAAGCCCGACAAGACACCGCCAATCGCCCACGCAAACACGTAGACGCGGTTGACCGGCACGCCGAGCACCTTGGCCACCGTTGGATCGGATGTGGTTGCGAGTACGGCGAGGCCGAACTTCGTCGTGCGGAAGAACACCGCGATGGCGCCGACCGTGACCAGCGCCGCCACCATGGCAACGACGCGCTCTATCACCAGGGTGGCCCCCAACACGTCAAAGCTCCACGTGCCCAGCGGATGGCCAGGGTCGGTGGGGTTCTTGCCGAAGATCTTCAGCTCGGCCAGCGCCAGCACAAGTGCCAGGCCCAGCGTCGCGATGAGGCTGTCGAGCGGCGGCCTGCTCACGAGGGCGCGCATCACGAACCGCTCGAAGGCGACGGCGATGAGGGCTCCGAGCACGACCGCGACGAGGAGGGTTGAGAACGCCGAGATGTGGTAGCCGATGAGCCACACGCCGTTCTTGTGCCAGTCGAGACCGACAAACAGGGCAAAGGCCCCGATCTCGCCCTGCGCGATGGACAGGGCCCGTGTGCACCGGTAGATGAGGACCACGCCAACCGCCATGAGCGAGTAGGCGGCCCCGACGGCCAAGCCGGCCAGAAGGGTGTCCACAGGGTGGCCTAGAAGGCGTTCGTGTAGTCGCGCTCGAGCTGCCAGGCCGGCTGCCCGCCAATGGTGCCCACCTTGTAGACGGTCACCTTGTCGGTGCCAACCCGCACGCCCTGCTTCCACGACACCGGTGCCCACGAGC
>JAYUDU010000122.1:0-6054 GCA_043739605.1 Acidimicrobiales bacterium
TCGCCCTCGATCTGGCGATGACGGCGTCGGTGAGGGCTCGACCGCCGGCGGCCACGATGCCACGCACGAGGGGGTCTGGGAGGCTCGATCCGACGAGGCGATCGTCGCCGGCCCGGTTCGTTCTGCGCAGGAAGCGACCCTGGAACGAGACGGTGATCCACGAGCGGTCCGCACCATCTCCGACAGACCTCAGGAACCAGATGCCCTGCTGATCCGCCCTCGTGGGGCCGAGTCCGTCGACGATGAGGCGACGTCCGTCAGCGAGCATCGCTTCCTCCTCGATCACGATCTCGTGGCCCGGAGCGACCCCTGCGAGCACCGCGGCGACTTGGACCTCGACCAGCTGCGAGCGCACCCCGACGAGATCCGGCCGGTCGGCGAACAGCCGGCCGTCGCGCACGGCCACGGCACGACCGATCACCACGAGCTGCGACCCATCGACGAGCGCGTCGAGGCCGCCCACGATCGGATCACCCGAAGACCGGATCGAGACCGCCGCCGGCCCGTGGTGCCTGGCCCGCTGACGCATCACGACGCCGACCCCGATGCCAGCACCGACCAGCAGCATCACGATCGGGACGACGGCGGCGGTGGCCGGACGCCGCATGCTTCGCAAGACTGCTCAGGCGAGGCGTCGCCGCAGCGCGTCGAGCAGCCCGATGCACGCGAACTGACGGATTCGCTCTCGGTCGCCGGGGAGCTTCACCGCCAGCACCTCGGTCGCTCGGCCCGGCAGTGCGATGCCCATGAAGACGGTGCCGACCGGCTGGTCGTCCTGGGTGCCTGGGCCGGCGACGCCCGTGACTGCAAGCCCGACATCTGCGCCGAGGACTTGCTTCGCCCCGTCGGCCATGGCGCGTGCCGCGTCTTCGGAGACCACCGGGCCCTCGGGGACACCGAGCACGTCGAACTTCACCTCGCTCGCATACGAGACGACCGAGCCCCGGAACCAGCCACTGGCGCCGGGCACGGAACAGATGCGAGCGGCGATCAGGCCACCCGTCACCGACTCCGCAAGCCCAACGGTCAGGCCCTTCGCCAGCAACAGCTGGCCAACCGCTGCCTCCATCGTCTGCTCGTCGAGCCCGAACACGAGGTCGCCGAGGTAGCCCCTGAGGACGGCCTCCTCGGCATCGAGCATGGCGTTCGCCGCGGCCTCGTCGGCCGCCTTGACGGTCGCACGCACCTTGATGCCCTCGATGCCGCTGGCGAGGAACGCCACGGTCGCCGCCGGCTCGCCGCGGGCGGCGATCTCGTCCAACTCGATCAGCCTCGGACCGACCTGCTCGGCAAGCGCTGACTCGCTCGTGCCCCAGCACCGAAGCGTCCGGCTGCGGATGGTCGCGGGCGCGACGCCGGAGCGACGCTGGAGGTCAGGGATGATGACCCGCTCGACCATGTCGGTCATCTCGTAGGGCACGCCGGGCACTGCGTAGATCACCTTGTGACCGACGGGGCAGATGAGGCCCGGCGCCGTGCCGCGGGTCTGGTGGATGTACTCGGCTCCCCTGGGCTTGTCGGCCTGGCGGGCGTTGCTCTCCGGGAACGCGCGACCCCGAGAGCTGAACATCTCTGCGATGACGGCGACCATGTCCTCGTCGCGCTCGAGCGGCTGCGTCATCACGATCGCGATCGCCTCGCGGGTGATGTCGTCTTGGGTCGGGCCGAGGCCGCCGCAGCAGATCACCGCGTCGCTGCGCGCCAGCGCAGTGCGGAGCGCCAGCACGATGCGGTCGAGGTTGTCGCCGACCTTGGTCTGAAAGTGGCTGTCGATGCCCGCCTCGGCGAGGTGCTCGCCCATCCAAGCGGAGTTGGTGTCGGTGATCTGCCCAAGCAGCAGCTCAGTCCCGACGGCAACGACCTCGCAACGCATGGCCAGCAACCTACGCGTGTGGTCGCGGCGTTACCTACCTCGACGCCGTCAGCAGGAGATGAGGCGGGCGGGCGAGATGCGCCGCAGGTCATCTGGGTCACTGGTGACGATCGCGGTGTTGTGGCGTGCCGCAACGACGGCGACGACCGCATCGACAAGGTCTGTGGTGTCGGTCTCGCCGCAGAGCCGCCCCGCCGCCTTGGCCAACAGGATGTCGACGTCGATGATGGTCACCGATCTGCGCTTCAAGAAGGCCGCCACGCGTGCGCCTCGGGGACCGCCACGCCACGCCTGCGCCACCACGATCGACGGCACCAAGATCGGGTCGTCTGCCCGCTCGGCAGCCTTGATGTCCAACAGGACCTGGCGATCCACCCGCTCGATGGCGATGAGCGCGCCCGTGTCGAACGTCAGCGCGGGCATCGGCCCGCCCGCCGATCAGCCTCCGCGAGCTCCTCGTCGGTAGCGGGGCCCCCGGTCAGCGCGAGGATCTCCTCCACCACATCGAAGTACTCGACCTCGTCCAACGACATCCTCAGCGCGCCTTCGACGAACGCGCTGAGCGACGGCGAGTCGCCCCGGGCCACGACGGCGGCGATCCGGTCGAGGAGGTCCTCGCTGAGAGAGAGCGTCGTCCGCCGCTTCTTCGCTCGGACCGCGCCGCTCTCGATCCCGATCGTGCTCATACCCTCACGATACACCGGACTGAAGGACATGCAAATGCGTTGACCGACAAGTTTGCCAGGGTTTCGCGCTCCCGGGCCGACCCCCGACCGCGGGGCCTCGACCATCAAGGCCACGACCATTACGCCGACGAACTTCCGCGCGGCAGTTCTGGCTAGGTCCCGGCCATCGCCGCCCGGAGGCGGGCGACGTCGCCGAGGTGGTGGGTGACGTCGTGGAGCAGGTGCCGGATGATCCAGGCGGCGTCCCATCGATCGCCGCCGATCACCACCCATGCAGACCAGTCCGCAGTCGACAGGCCCCGGAAGCGCTCGACGAGCTGCTCTACCTCTGAGCCGAATCCGCGGAGTGCTGCGCGCACGTCCACGTCCTTTGCCTGGGCGCCACAAGGCTGATCCGGCGGCGACCCGACGTCGATGCCCGGCTGATCGATGCCCAGACCGATGAGGAACCGCATGCCGTACGTCGTCTCGCGGACGTGGTCGGTGTACTCGCTGATCGACCACACGTCATCGAACGGCCGCCGGCCGAGCTGCTCCGCGGTGAGATCGGCGATGGCAACGGCCCAGCGCGCCGGGAGGTCGGCTACCTCGTCGACCGCGCCTGCGTCGTCCCACGACCCGCCGTCGAACCCGCACTCGTCACATCGCTCGGGTTCCATGGCTGGATCGTGACAGACGTGACACGAGTACTCCTGCGCGGAAGTTTGCGGATGTGTTCGTTCGGGCCTCGATGGCGTTGAGCGCGCCCCGCGGATCGGTGGCCGGTCCGAGACCACGAACACCGACGTGCTTGTCGGCGGAAGTGTGCCTCCGAGAGCGAGTCACGGGAGAGCGGGCGGAGGATGGACGGGTTCCACCGGATTCGAGCATCCGCCCTGAGGTTCCACCGCGTTCGTGCGCTTCGGGTACGAACGTGGTGGGACCTCGACGACCGACGCGACCTCGGTGGAGGTGGCCAAGACCCGAACGCCGATCGCACTCTGTTTTGCAATGTTTGCGCAACATCCAGCGGTAGACCCACCGCCCACGCCGGCTTCGGGAGTGGCGAGGCCGACGAGCCCGGCGATGAAAAGCGCGGCGATCAGCGCCGTCGCAGCCGATCGCGCACCGAGATCCACGATCGACGGAACCGTCGGCGCTGGCGTCGGCCGCGATCCGGTCCAACGATCGAGCGTCGGCGGCAGCACCCACAGCACGAGCAGCACGCAGACCGCGGCAACGAGGCTGAGCCACCCACTGATCACGCCCGCCATGGCGACGCGGCGTGCATAGCCGAGGGAGATCGTTGCACTGCTTGCATCCGGCGCGCGCGAGGCCGAGCCGATCGCCACGACGGCAGCGACCAGACCGGCGACGATGTTCAGGACGAACGACCCGACGAACGTCCACCACCACAGCTCGATGACGACTCTCGGCCGCCGCGGGCTCACCGTGCCCGGCGCCGTCGGCGGCTCCGTCGCCTCACCGACGACCGACCACAGGTGCAGCACCATCGCCCGACCGACGAAGAGGTTGAGCCCGGGCACGAACCACGCACCCCAGCCCCATCCCGCACTCCATCGCCCCGGCCGACCCATCCGCTCGAGGGTCTGTGTCGAACGGGAGAGCCATGCCGCGAACAGCAACCCTCCCCCGATCGACCCAACGGAGCCCAGCACGCGAAGGGCGATGCCGGTGCCCGCCGAGAAGCGACCGATCGACGACAGCGATGCGAGTCGCAGTTCGGTTGCGCCGGTGCCGTCCAACCCATGCAGCACGCCCAGCGATCGTCGGGCGATGGCCAGCCCGATCGCTCCCGTTGCGAGGCAGACGGCCATCGCCGCCATGACGACGCGAGCAAGCCCGCCCGTCACCGGTGCCGCGGGGCGGGCATGAGCGATCCACGGCGAGATGGGTGGTTGCAACTGTGACATGTCGACCCTTCGTCGCCCGGCAGGCCGGCGACGCTATCGGCGTTCCGCGGGGCTTCGTCGGTTCGCGGGGCCTTCGCGGCGAACAGGCCGATTGGGGAAGATCCGCCTTAGGCCTTCGTGGGAAGCGCCGCCACGAGACGCCGACCGGTGATCGCGTAGTGCGCGCCTGTGCCCAGAGTGAGCGCCACGGAGATCCACACCGCGCCGCCGTACGCCAGCGGGTGACGGGCGGTCGGGGGAAACATCGTCAACCCGGCGCCAACACACTGCGCCCATGTCTTCGCCTTGGCGACGGTGTTGGCCGGGACCGACACACCCTGCTTGGCGAGGAAGCTGCGGTGCACGCTCATCCACGCCTCACGCGCGGCGATGAGAACCACGGGCACCACCCACAGCCGGCCGACGGCGACAAGTGTCACCATGCAGCCAAGGACCAGGACCTTGTCGGCGAGCGGGTCGAGGAAGGCGCCGCTGGTGGTGACGCCGCGGCGCCGGGCGATCTTGCCGTCGACGGTGTCGGTGAGGCAGAGGAAGAACCAGGGCGTCCACGTGCTCCAGCCCGTCGGATGCCTCACGAGCAGGTACAGGAAGAACGGTGTTGCGGCGATGCGGCCAAGGGTGACGCCGTTGGCGATCGTCAGGATCGCACCGCTCGGTCGGGGTGGCGATGCGTCCCCGTGCAGACCCGCCGTCAGCTCGGAGGCGACGACGCTCATGCGAGGACGGCGTGGAGGTCTGGGCCCTCGACGTCGACGATCTTCACATCTGCGAACGTACCGGTTCGCAGGTCATCTGGCACGATCACGATGCCATCAATCTCTGGCGCCTCACGCGTCGACCGAGCCTCGCCCGGTGCATCGACCAGCACGCGGGTGGTCGTGCCGATCAGCGCAGCCCGAGCCACCTGGGTGCGCTCGTCCGCCAAGGAGCGGGCCTCGGCGAGCCGATCGGCGATGAGCTCCGGCTCGACCGTGCCGGGGAGATCGGCTGCGTAGGTGCCGACCTCCTCCGAGTAGGAGAACAGGCCCACCCAATCGAGGTCAGCTTCGGCCAAGAACGCGAGCAGCTGGTCGTGGTCTGCCTCGGTCTCGCCGGGATAGCCGACGATGAAGCTGGACCGCAGCGCGGCGTTGGGGAAGCGGGCGCGGATGTCGCCGATGCGAGCGAGGAAGCGATCGCCGTCGCCCCATCGACGCATGCCTCGGAGCAACGACTTGGAGACGTGCTGCAGGGACAGGTCGAAGTAGGGGACGCCCGTCCGGCTGCCGATCACGTCGATGAGACCATCCGACAGGTCAGATGGATACAAGTACAGGACGCGCGTCCAGGGAACGATGTCTGCGACCGCCTCGAGCAGGGGCACGATCGAGCCGGCGCCGATGCCTTCGGCGGCGGATCCGACCTCGCCGCGCGCGGCGCGGTCCTTGCCGTAGCTGGCCAGATCCTGTGCGACGAGCACGATCTCCTGCACGCCTCCGGCCGCGAGGGACTCGACTTCGGCAACGATCGCTTGTGGCGTACGACTCCGCTGCGGCCCACGGAAGCTGGGGATCGCACAGAAGCCGCAGCTGCGGTCGCACCC
>JAYUDU010000123.1:0-2270 GCA_043739605.1 Acidimicrobiales bacterium
GCCGGCCGTCGACGCGCATCTGGCCCCGCTGGCGAGCATCCACGGAAGCCGTCCACCGGTGGTGCTCGTCGGTCCGATCGACCTTCTGCTCGAACCGCGCAGCCCGAGACGCCATCCCTCGAAGAGTACAGCGAAAAGTACAGCGAGCGAGTTAGTTGGTTGGCAACCGCGTAACTCGCCTCGCTGTACTCCTCAAAATCCGAGAATCCCTTGCTCGGCCGGGAGGGGTCGAACCTCCGTTCATGGATTCAAAGTCCATTGTCCTGCCACTGGACGACGGCCGAAGGGGCCGGTCGGGGACCGGCGGCGACATCGTTGCACACGGCGTTGGACCGCTCGACTCGGATGCGTCTAGGTTCGCACTCCGTCATGGGATCGCTGATCAAGAAGCGCCGCAAGCGCATGCGCAAGAAGAAGCACAAGAAGATGCTGAAGGCGACGCGCTGGCAGCGACGGGCGGGCAAGTAGCGCTTCGGCGCGCTGTCCGCCTCCGGCGTCGCACCGAAGCGACGCACACACATCTACGCAGAGCGGCCGCCTTCCGAGGCGGCTGCTTGCGCGCTCACGCCCGCGCGTGTGGGTCCGCCGCGGTGACGATGAGGTGGCCGTCGCCAGCGAACGCCCCATCGACGAACCATGTCCCGCCGCTGCCGGCCAAGATGGGCACCCGACCGCTCGCATCGCCGAGACGGTCACGCCAGCGAGCCAGCCGTGGCTCAACGACGAGTGCCGCCGGTTCGAGGTCGTTTGGTCCGTCGGCGGTCGGCCCGCCGAGCCGGTCCCACGCCTGGTAGACGGCGGGTGTCGAGACATGCATCGGCGGCGTCACGAGCGTGAACTTCCGGCCAGCAATCGGCGCGAAGGGAAGCGACTCAACGTGCTCGCCGATGCCGGTGACCCGCGCCCGGCCGCCGACGAGGCAGAAGGCGACGTCCGCGCCAAGACGTGCCGCGCCAGCCATGCCCTCCCCAGTCAACGGCCAGCCCGCCCACCGCAGGACGGCCGCGGCGTCTGCGCTCCCCCCACCCAAGCCGGCTCCGCTCGGGATCCGCTTGCGGAGCGTCACTCCCGCGGTCCGGCCTGCCAGGACAAGCGCCTTGGCGACGAGGTTGTCGGGGCCTGCGGTCACATCCGCAGCGGCCCCCTCGACCGCCAGTCCAAAGCCCAACGGGTCGATGACGAGCTCATCGGCCAGCGACAACGTGACCATCTCTGCGTCGATGAGGTGGTAGCCGTCGTCGCGGACCCCCGTGATGCGCAGCGACAGGGTCAGCTTGGCGGGCGCAACCACGATCGTCGCGGTCACTCGGCGCGCTCGCGTGCCGCGGCGGTTGCGAGGCGACCCCAGTCGTGCACATCGAGATCCTCTGCTCGTCGCGTGGGGTCGATACCCGCGGCGGCAAACGCGGCTGGCGACACCACATCGGCCAGCAGCCCGCGCAGCATCTTGCGGCGCTGCGAGAAGCCGCGCCGCACCAGCCCGAACAGGTGCTCATGGGTGACCACCATCGGGTCGACGGCAGGGCCGTCAGGGCGACGCACGATGCGAACGAGCGCAGACTCGACGTTGGGCTTCGGCACGAAGACCGAAGCAGGCACCATGCCCACCACCGCAGCCGTCGCCCAATAGGCCACCTTCACACTCGCGCCGCCGTAGGCCTTGGTGCCAGGACCAGCGGCCAGTCGCTCGGCCACCTCCCGTTGCACCATCACGAGGATGGAGTCGACCTGAGGCACGAGGTCGAGGAGGTCGAGCACCAGGGGCGTGGCGACGTTGTACGGCAGGTTCGCGACGAGCGCCCATGAGCCGAGCCCGGGGTCGAGCACTTCGTCCCAAGCGAGCGCGGTGGCGTCGCCCTCGATCACCCGAACCCCCAGCGGCTCGACACCCGCCCGCAGGATCGGCACCATGCGCTTGTCGATCTCGATGGCGGTGACGTCGGCGCCAACCTCAGCGAGCGCCATCGTGAGGCACCCGAGACCGGCCCCGATCTCGACGACCCGATCACCAGCCCCGACGCCTGCCAATCGGACGATCCGACGCACGGTGTTGGCGTCGGCCACGAAGTTCTGGCCAAGGGCCCGACTGGGGCGAACGTCGTTCGCTTCGAGGAGGGCCGTCACCTGACTGCGGTTGAGGGTCATCGGCGGCGACGATGCTGCCAGACCACCATCAAGACCAGGAGATGCTCGCGTTGAAGGTGCCATCTCCGAGGGGCGCCAACTGCTGGAACACGCTCAAATCGAGATCGATGATGCGGTTCGCGTCG
>JAYUDU010000124.1:0-2261 GCA_043739605.1 Acidimicrobiales bacterium
TTTGGCAGCGAGCCGATGCCGGCTCGACGCGTCGCCCACGCCGCAGTGGTCCCCACGACGGCCACGCAGAGCCCGGCGATGAGGGGCGCCGCGGCGAGCCCGGTGCGTGCCGCCGGCGTCGCTGGGGCGGTCGGAGCCGGTTGGGGGTCGGCGTCGTCGCCGGCCATCAGCGCGCTTTGTCCAAGAACCGCTCGACGTCGACGATGGCCCGCGTGACCCGCCCGACGGCCACGAGACCGCACCCATCGTTGACGGCGACGGCGAAGGTGAGGCGGCGGCCCTCGACGCGCTCGAGCGTGGCGGTGGCTCGCACCGTTGACCCCACCCGCACGGGCACGAGGTGGTCAAGCTGGGCCCGCATGCCGACGCACGTCTCGCCCGCTGCCAGCCGTGGCGCGATGGCGGCCACGGCCGCTTCTTCGCACAATGCGAGTACCCGGGGGGTGGCGAGCACGGGCACGGTGCCGGTGTGGTGCGCGATGGCGGTGTCGTTGTCGGTCACGGTGAGCGTCACCTCGGCGGTCGTTGCCGTCGCAGCGTTCATCCCTCAGACGCTAGGGCCCGTTGCGCGGGGGCCGCACCCGCCTGCCTGCCCGTGCCACCGCATGTGCGCGTGCGCCTTCTGCGCACGCAGTTCGTCGCGCCAGGGCGCCGTCTTCTGCCCACGCCGTTGCCCGCCGCCTTCTGCGCACGCAGTTCGTGGGGCCCGGGCGCCGTCTTCTGCGCACGCAGTCGTGGCACCCTCTGCCCACCGGTCCGCGCATCACGTGCAACCGGCTGCTTGCGCTTTGTTGAACCGGCGGGCAGGACCGGGGGCGGCGCACGCCGAACTCTTGTACATGTCTCTGATCGAGCCTTCCTTGCTCCCCACGGCGCTGCTGCAGAGCACGCTCGCCGCCGCGCTTCGCACCGGCGGCGACTTCGCAGAGGTGTTCGTCGAGGACCGTCGCACGTCGGCCGCCAGCCTCGACGATGGCAAGGTCGAGGAGCTCAGCTCTGGTCGGGCTCGCGGCGCGGGCATCCGGGTCGTCGTCGGCCAGACGACGGGCTTCGCGCACACCGCCGATCTGTCGCAGGTCGGCATGCTCGCGGCGGCCCACGCCGCGGCTGCCGCGGCGCGGTCGGGAGGTGGCGGCACCGTCGTCGCCGACCTGGGGGTGCGCGATGTGCGCAACGCATCGACGATGGGTATCGATCCGGCGTCCATCGGCAAGGCCGACAAGGTCGCCCTGCTCCACAAGGCCGATGCCGCCGGGCGCGCCGGCCGCCACGCCATCAAGCAGGTCAGCGCATCCGTCGCCGACGTGCGGCGTCGCATCCAGGTCGCCAACTCCGACGGTCTCCTCGCCTCGGACGATCAGGTTCGCACGCGCTTTGGGGTGTCGGCCGTCGCGTCCGGAGACACCGGCATGCAGACGGGCAGCCAGAGCCGCGGTGCGACGATGGGTTGGGAGCTGTTCGACGAGATCGACATCGAGGAGCTGGCCCACATCGCCGCGGAGCAGGCCATCTCGAAGCTGGCCGCGCAGCCGGCGCCATCGGGACCGATGCCGGTGATCCTTGCAGCTGGCGGCGGCGGGGTGCTGTTCCACGAGGCGTGCGGTCATGGCCTGGAGGCCGACCTCATCGCCAAGAAGATGTCGGTGTTCGCTGGTCGCGTCGGTGAAAAGGTCGCTTCAGAGCTGGTCACGCTCGTCGACGACGGCGGGGTCGGCGGGGCGTGGGGCACGTTCGGCATCGACGACGAAGGCGCTCCCGCCCAGCGCACCACGCTCATCGAGGACGGCGTCCTCACCGACTACATGTGGGATCTGCTCCGGGCCCGCAAGGAGGGGCGTACCTCCACGGGCAATGGCCGGCGCGAGACCTACAAGCACCTGCCCATGGTCCGCATGACCAACACGTTCCTGACGCCCCGAGGCGACACCACGCTCGACGACCTCATCGCGGGCACAGCGCGCGGCGTCTACTGCAAGCAGCTGTCGGGCGGGCAGGTCAACACCGCCACCGGCGACTTCGTCTTCGGCATGACCGAGGCGTACCTCATCGAGGACGGCAAGATCACAGCCCCCTTGCGGTCCGCCAACCTCATCGGCAACGGCCCCAGGGCACTTGGCGACATCGACGGCGTCGCCAACGATTTCAACATGGGGTCTCCGGGCACGTGTGGCAAGGATGGCCAAGGAGTGCCGGTCGGCATGGGCATCCCGAGCGTGCGCGTCGCGCAGCTCACCGTCGGCGGCACGGCCAGCTGACCCGAC
>JAYUDU010000125.1:0-2259 GCA_043739605.1 Acidimicrobiales bacterium
CTACTCCAACGGATCCTATTCGCCGTTGTCCGACTTCCAGCTCGGCTTCTACGATGCCAACGCCACCAGTCTGTACGATGGCAAGAGAGGCGCCTACGAGAACTGCAACGGCGGCGCCTACTACCGCTGGAACAACCAGGCCGCCATCCAACAGGGCGGGCACACCCAGCCGCATTGCTTCGGCACGTGAGCGACAACGTTGTCGACGATAGCGACGCTCCGCCACCAGACCCAGTGGATGCAGCCGTCCGCCGCATCCTGGTGGCGTGGGTTCGGCGCTACGCCTCCATCGCGTTGCTGATCGCGATCCTTGGGCTGATCGCCGCGGTCGCGCCCAGCCGCAGCCCACGCGTGGCGCGGTTCGACACCTCAGATGCCACCCCTGCCACCGCACCGTGCAGGGTGGGCACCGCCGGCGGGTGTGCCGCCCGATGATGGCGCCTGCCGCGGCGTTGGCCCACCGTGGAACCAGGGCCGCGATCGGGCTGGCTTCGACGGCGCTCGCCGTTGGCGTCGCCGCCGTGATGTTGCCGCACGGCCTGCCATTCGGGGTCGTGGTGCTCGGGGTCGTGCTCGGTGCCCTCAATGCCATGACCGCCATCGGCCTCGTCCTCGTCTATCGCTCCGCTCGCATCCTCAACTTCGCCCAGGCGGAGATCGGCGGACTGGCCGCGACCATGGGAGTGGTGCTCATCGTCGGCCACGACGTGCCGTACCTCGTCGCGGTGCCCATCGGCATCGCCGTCGCCGTCGCCACCGGGGCGCTGATCGACGCCACCGTCGTTCGCCGCTTCTTCAGCGCTCCCCGTCTCATCCTCACGGTGGCCACCGTTGGGCTCGCACAGATCCTCGGGGCCCTTGAGCTGGGTCTTCCGAGCCTGCTCGGCGCGCACGGTGGGCCCCTCACCCGGTTCAGCTTCCCCGTGCACTGGACAGTGCCCATCGGCCCGATCGTGTTCACCGCAGACCACTTCGTTGCCGTTGTCGTCCTGCTCATCATCATGGCGGGGCTCGCGTGGTTCTTCGGGCGCAGCGACACCGGCATCGCAGTCCGGGCCGCCGCCGACTCCAACGAGCGGGCAGTGCTGCTCGGGATCCCGGTGCGACGGCTGTCCCGGATGACGTGGATGCTGGCAGCCGGGCTGTCCGGCGTCGGATCGTTGCTGTCCGCCCCCATCCTCGGGCCCCAGCTCGGCGTCATCGCCGGCCCGACCGTGCTCCTGGCACCGCTCGCCGCCGCCGTCGTCGGTCGCATGGAGAGCCTGCCACGCACGGTCTTGGCGGCCATCGCCATCGGCGTGGTGCAGCAAGGAGTGTTCTGGAGCTACCCCCGCTCCTCGACCATCCAGGTGGTGCTGTTCGCCGTCGTGCTGGTCGCACTCGTGACCCAGCGCAGGGCCGCAGGCCGCGTCGCCGATGGCGGGCTCGGGGGCTACGTGGCCGTCAAGGAGGTACGGCCCGTCCCACCAGAGCTGAGCGCTCTGACCGAGGTTCGCGCCGCCCGGGCCGTTGGCGCCGTGCTCGTCGTGCTCGGGCTTGGCGTCGTACCCCTCGGGCTCAGCACATCGCATGTCACGCTCCTGTCCTACGTGGCCATCTACGGGATGATCGCGGTGTCGCTCGTCATCCTCAGTGGCTGGGCCGGGCAGGTGAGTCTTGGCCAGTTCGCCTTCGCCGGCACCGGCGGCGCGGTGTGCGCAAGCCTGCTCGTCCACCAACGCCTCGACCTGTTCGTGACGCTGATCGTCGCGGCCGTCGTCGGCGGCGGCGCGGCGCTGGTGGTCGGCGTGCCCGCATTGCGCATCCCCGGACTGTTCCTGGCCGTGACAACGCTTGGGTTCGGGGTACCGGTGGCGACCTTCGTCCTGGACCGCACCCGATTCCCCACCCTCAACCCCACCCGCCTCGCTCGTCCCGTCCTACTCGGTCGCATCGACATGTCGGCGCCGCTCACCTTCTACTACTGCTGCCTCGCGGCATTCGTGCTGTCCTACGCCGCCGCCCGCAACCTGCGCCGCAGCCGCGCCGGCAGGGTCATCGTTGCGACGCGCGACAACGAGCGGGCGGCCGCGGCCTTCTCCATCGAGCCGGTGCGCACCAAGCTGACGGCCTTCGCCATCTCCGGTGGCATGGCCGGACTGGCCGGAGCGCTGTACGTCATCGGGCTCCGCGGCGTGCCGTTCAACGGCTTCAGCCCAGTCGCCAGCTTGCAGGTGTTCACGATGGTGGTCATTGGCGGCCTCGGATCGCTTCCGGGTG
>JAYUDU010000126.1:0-6022 GCA_043739605.1 Acidimicrobiales bacterium
CCGGGTCGCGGTGGCGATGTTTCGCTGTTCGTCCGCGATCGAGGGTCGGGGTTTGACCTCGGATCCGTTGGCTCCGATCGGCGGGGATTGTCCGATTCCATCATCGGTCGCATGACCAGGGCCGGTGGATCGGCCGACGTTCGCACCGCGCCGAACGAGGGCACAGAGGTCGAGCTGCGAGTGCGGACAGAACGAATGGTCGCGTGAGCGAAGCCCCCATCCGGTTGCGGGTCGTGGTCGTCGATGATCACCAGCTCGCGCGCGCCGGGGTGCGGGCGGAGCTGGCCACCGACCTTGACGTGGTGGGCGAAGCGGGCGACGTGGCCACGGCCGTGGCCACCATCGTCCGACTTGAGCCAGACGTGGTGCTCGTCGATGTCCACATGCCAGACGGCGGGGGCGCAGCAGTCATCCGCCAGGTGTTGGCGGCCAAGCCCGCGACGCGGTTCCTGGCGCTGTCGGTCTCTGATGCGCCAGAGGATGTCATCGCCACGATACGCGCCGGTGCTCGCGGCTACGTCACCAAGGCCATCTCCGGCCCCGACCTCATCGAGGCCGTTCGCCGCATCGCCGACGGCGACGCCATGTTCTCGCCGCGGCTGGCTGGCTTCGTCCTCGATGCGTTCGCAGCTGCTCCCGCGCCCGCGGCGCCAACCGCGCCTCTCATCGACGGCCTCGACATCCTCACGCCAAGAGAGGGTGAGGTGTTGCGCCTCATCGCTCGTGGGTACGCATACAAGGAGGTTGCCCGTCGGCTTGGGGTGTCCGTCAAGACCATCGAGACCCACGTCTCGTCGGTTCTGCGCAAGCTGCAGCTGTCGAGCCGCCACGAACTGTCACGGTGGGCGACGGATCGCCGGCTCGTCTAACGAAGGTACAGGGGTCCGCCGGGCCGAGCGGCCCTCAGGATGGGCCGAACGGTTCATGCCGTACGGCCGCGACGTGCCGTAGGTTCGTGGTGTGGCGCGTGTTCTGTTGGTGGATGATGAGCCGGACGTCCTGATGCTCGTCCGGGTCAATCTCGAGTTGAACGGCCACGAGGTGACGTTGGCGGCCGACGGCGATGCCGGGCTGGTAGCCATCGAGCGTGACGAACCCGATCTCGTGCTGCTCGACGCGATGATGCCGGTGCTCGACGGGTGGGCGGTCTTGGCGATGATCGAGACGTGGCCCCTCGAGTCGCGGCCCCCCGTCGTGGTCGTTTCGGCCAAGAGCGGTCGCTCCGACATCCAGCGAGCCCTCCAGCTTGGGGCAACCGACTTTGTTGCGAAGCCGTTCGAGATCGCTGACCTCCTCAAGCTGGTGGGCGCCCTCGCCGGGGCACCCATCGGCACGCTCGCCGCGCATCGCGCCGCTCGCCTCGCGGCGCTGTAGCGCGCTCACCACGCGCCCGACCCCAGTGCCGGCACCGCCCGAGGGCGACCTCTCCGGTCAGGCTCAGGTTGTGGGTGCGAGCGACCGGAGGACGGCCGCGGTGTGGTCGTCGGCGGGGAGGAAGGTCTCGAGCGTCAGCTCTGACAGCGCGGCATCGACAGATGTGCCAAATGTCGCGAGCATCGAGACGAGTGAGAGTTCGTCGTCACCGCGCTGCAACCGCATCGTGACCGCAACGCCGTCGGCGCGCACGTCGTCCATGTGGCATGCCGGATCGGTGTTCCTCGCCGCCGCGACGTAGGAGGCCAGCTCCGCAGCGAGGGCGATGAGGGTGGGGTCGCCAGTTGCGTCGATCTGGCGGCGGAGGCCCCCGAGCACGTGGTCGCACATGGCGCCGAGGTTGACGATGCGCGCCGCGAGCCCCTCCGGGTGCAAGCACGCCCGCAGCACGTTGGTCGGCGGACCGAGCAGATGAGGTGCGACTCCTTCGACGAGGAGACCAGCCGCTCGGTTGGCGTGGACGAGGTTCCAGTGACGGTCGACGACGATCGCGGGCCACGGCTCGTGGGCATGCAGGACGAGCTCGATCGCGGCTCGTACCTTGGCTCTACGCGGGTCGTCGAGGGGCTGATCCACGTACTGAGGAGCGAAGCCCGCCGCCACCAGGAGGCTGTTGCGGTCACGGAGCGGCACATCGAGGTGACGGGCGAGGTGCAGCACGAGATCGCGACTGGGCTTGGCTCTGCCCGTCTCGACGCAGCTGAGGTGGCGGGTGCTGACGTCTGCCCGCACCGCAAGCTCCAGCTGGCTGAGGCGCCGCTGCGATCGCCACCGCCGCAACAGCTCGCCCACCTGCGTCGGCCCCGTCGCGGAGGCGTTCGAGCGCGTCGGTGCGCTCTGGGCAGGTGTCGGCATGGGAGCACGGTACGACGCGCGGGGTCGTGGTGGACATGACCTGGGAGGTCATGGATCGCAGGGGTCTGAGAGTGCACGGTGGGGCCATGCTCCAAACCCGCACCCAGATCACCTCGGCCTTCGAAGCACAGCTCAAACGCTTCGCCGACCTCGTACGCCACCTCGACTCAGGCGCGCTGGCCACACCGACCAGATGCCTGGGTTGGAGCGTCGCCGACGTCGCAGGACACTTCACCGGCTCCATCCATGAGATCGCCGACGGCAACCTCGACGGCCAGGGCACCGCTGCCGTCACGGAGCGCCAGGTCAGCCAACGCAAGGGCTGGTCTGCTGGCGCCCTCGCCGACGAGCTCGATGAGGCGGCGCCCAGACTGGTCGGCCTGCTGCGCGCGATCGATGACGCCACGTGGGACGCTCCGGCAGGCGGCGGCTTCGACGGCTCGCTTGGTGACGGCATCGAGGCGCTGCTCTTCGACGGTGTCGTGCACAGCGACGACATCGCGACCGCGGCTGGGCTCGAGGTCGTGCCGAGCGACGAGGCCGTCGTCGCCTGCGTGTCGCACGTCGTGCACCACCTCGCGATCGAGGGCTGGGGGCCCGCCGTGTTGGACCTTGACGGCGTGCCGACGGTGTCGGTCGGTGCCCCGCTGGCCGACGCGACCGCCGTCACCGGGAACGCGTTCTCGTTCGTCCTGGCCGCCACCGGCCGAGCGGATCCGGCAGCCTTCGGCCTCGATGAGACCGTGAACATCTACCGAGCACTGCCGTTGTGAGAGGTTGGGGTTTCGATGCCGACGCCTCGAAACCCCGCCCTCGCCGCCCACCTGCTCGCCCACTCGGTTCGGACCGGTGACTTCACCCTGAAATCTGGCAAGCAGAGCACCTGGTTCATCGACTCCAAGCAGACGATCTGTCGCCCCGATGGCCTGTTGCTGGTGGCCGAAGCACTGCTCGCGGTGCTTCCCGACGACATCAGCGCGATCGGCGGCATGACGATGGGAGCAGACGGCGTCGCCTTCGGGGTGGCCGGGGTCGCCGCAGCCCGGGGCCGGATGCTGAACGGGTTCAGCGTCCGCAAGGAGGTGAAGGACCATGGCGGCGGTGGCCGCGTCGCCGGTGCCCTGGTGCCGGGTGACCGCGTCGCCATCGTTGAGGACACCACCACGCGCGGCGTTTCGACCCTCGACTGCATCCCCTCGATCGAGGCCGCCGGCGCGACTCCGGTCATGGTTGTGGTCGTGGTCGATCGGGGCGGAACCGCCCAGGGTCACGCCATCGCCGCCGGGCTGGCCTACGAGTCGCTCGTCACAGCCCCAGAGCTCGGGTTCGCCTTCGAGGGAGCGTGATTCGCAGAGCCGGCGTGCTCGATCAGCCGAGCACCAAGGTGGCGAGGGCCCAGACGACGCCGACCATGCCGATGGCGGCGAAGGCGATGCTGCGGGCGACCGGGGGGCGCGCGAGGTCGTTCTCTCTGCCCGGGATGGGCCCGCCTTCGTCGTCGGGTTCGGCGTCGGGTTCGTCGCGAGGGCGGAGCAGGGCTGCGATGGGACCGACGACCATGGCCGCACCGATGGCGAGCACGAGGTACGGCAGCAGGTTGTCGCCGAGGAGGATGCCGGCGCCGCCGGACGCGGCGGTGGTCGAGGTGGTGCCCGCCGCCTGGGCGAACGATCGATGAACGAGCCCAGCCAAGGTCACGGGATGCCAGCGCCGAGCAGCGCGCCGGTTGGGTCGGCGTCGAGGTGTGCCGGCGTGCGTCGGCCGGGCACGTGCGCCGTGGCGACGACAGCCCCCGCCCCAACGACGAGGGCACCGCCGATGAGGGTGCCGACGCCCGGCAGGGCTCCGCTGAGCGCAGCGATGATGACGACGCCGACGGGTTCGAGCTGGCCGATGACGCCCGCCGTCGCCGCGGGCACCCGAGCCAGGCACCACAGCTGCAACGACACGAAGAGCGCAGTGTGCACGAGGCCGAGGATCGCGAGGCGGGACACCGTTCGTACGGTCAGCACACCGTTGTGTCCCGTGACGAGCCGGAACGCCGGAACCGAGAGCAGGAGTGCGGCGACGCTCAGCTCCGCGAACGCGGCGCGCAGCCCGCCGAGGAGCTTGGACAACGGCTTGGCGACCAGAAACAGGGCGACCAGCCCGAGCGCCGACCCGGCGGCGCATGCCACTCCGGGGAGGTCAGCACGTGCCGTGGCGCCAGTAAGGAGCGCCGCACCCACCACCGCCACTGCGATGGATCCTGCGGTGCGAGCCGACGTCGGCTCGCGCAACGTGAAGGGAGCGAGCGCGGCGAGGCCGACTGGAGCGAGGTACACGACGAAGGCGACCGTGGAGGCCGGCGCGCGGTCGAACGCCGCGAACTGCAGGCTCCAGTGCACGACGAGGATGGCTCCGGCGGCGACGGTGAGCACGGCCGCCCGGCGGCGCTCGATTGGGGTGAGGGATCGCCTCGCCGGGTCGACCCGAGCAGTTCGGCCAGAGCGCAGGGCCGCCGTGCCCGGCACGGGCAGGAACCTTTGGTATGCGAGCGTGATGCCGAGCGCGATCGCGGCGATCCACGACCGTGCTGCGGTGATGGCGATGGCAGGGAGGTGGAGGCCCTCGATCGTCACCGGGATGGTTCCCCACAGGAGGCACACCGTTGCGAGCAGCCCAAGCGGCCGCGCGGCGATGCGGTCGGTCGGCATTGCCACAGGCTACGAGGGCGCTGAAGAGGTACGGGACGAAGCAAACATCGACGCGGTCATGGGCATGGCGTACACACGGGGTCGTGGCGGCCCGTTGCCCGGAGCGGAACGTCCGGTGTGCGCCCTCGTTCAAGGGCAGGGCGGATGCGGCCGAACATCTCGCGACCGGGGCGGGAGCCGAACGGGCGATCCGCCGAACGCCTGAAGCGCCCGCCCCGGACCTTCTCGCGCGGAGCTGGGGTCGCGCTCAGCTGTCGAAGATGGCGTCGGGCGGCGGCTCAAGGTCGCGGGGGGTGACGTCGGGTGAGATCGATGCGGCGGCGGTGAGGTCGGTCGCCTGCGGTCGCGCCTTGGCGGTGTCGCGGACGATCTCGCTCCGCAGCGGCGCGCCGGTGGCGGCGTCGAAGCACAGGTCGGCCCGCACGCCAAACGGCGGGGCCACGCGGCCGCTGGCTCTGATGCGGAGGAGGAAGCAGCCGCTCCGGCTGGTCGTCACCGCGTAGAGCGGAGCCGTTCCCGTCACGAGCGAACGCAGGTCCACCATCTCGCGGACGAGCGCGGCGTCTCGCATCGCTGCTGACGAACCCGCCCCCTTCAGGCAGCGGTAGCCGGCCGCAGTCGCGCTGAGGTCGGTGCCGGGCTTCGCTGACACCGCAGACGCGGCCGTGCAGGTGATGATCGTGCCGTCGCCGGTGATGGTGACGGTGCCGTTGCCTTCCACCTTCGAGCCGAGCGGGCTCTGGACGCGGCGCGTTGACGAGTGCAGCGTCTCGGTGGCGCCGAAGCTGCGGCTGAAGCGCTCGTCCACCTTCCATGTGGAGGTGCGGCTGCGCCTGATGGCCGCGACGAGGTGGTCGGCCGCGACGGGGTCGTTGCGCGGCACGCTGGCAGGTGGGGTGCGGGCCGCGGGAGCCGTGATCTGAGATCGGACGAGCAACCCGATCAGCGCGAAGACGGCCGCCAGGCCGAGGACGGCGACCCGGCGTTGGCGACGCCGCTGGGCCGCTACGCCCGCCGCGAACCGCTCCGACAGATCC
>JAYUDU010000127.1:0-6015 GCA_043739605.1 Acidimicrobiales bacterium
CGTCCCGGCTCGACCTCAAGAAACACGTCGATCTGGTCCACGCCGGCATGGCGAGCCGCGTTGGCCATCGCTTCGCGACCGGCCTGGGCCAGCGCCCGCAAGCCATCGTCGAGCGTCGCGTCTCCGACGTTGACCACTTCGACGCGCACGCCGTGATCGTCCTCCACCTCCGCGGCGGCCTCGGCGATGAGACCGCCGATGGTCGTCGCCGTCGTCTCGGCGCCCCCCGTCGAGTCCGTGGCGGGGCCGCCTGCGAGCAGCCAGGTGCGCAACTCGCGCTCCTGGCGCCGGGCGAGGCGTTGCACCTCTCGCCCGTCGCCAGAGCGCCGTTGGATGAGGGCCAAGGTCTGCAGCACGGAGTCGTGGAGGTGGGCGGAGATCTCGGCGCGCTCCTGGGAGCGGATGCGCTCGCGACGTTCGGTCCCGAGGTCACCCACGAGCCGGCCGACGGCCGGCCCGATGACGAGTGCGAGCCCAACTGCGACGATGCCCACCCCGACCGCTCCCTGTCCGATCCCCGCGAGGTCGCGGTTGGCAGCGAGCAGACCGACCGCGCCCAACGCCACGAGCGTCGTCCCCGCGGCGATCCGCCACGGACCAAGGCGCGTGCTGCGACGTCCCGCACCGGCCCGACCCCACACGATAGCCACGCCCGCCGCCGCAACGGACCCGGGAATGGCCACGACATCGCCAGGCCATGCACCGAGATCGCGGCATGCGAGGAATCCGCCCATGACGATGGAGGTCATGGCGGCATGTTCGATGAGGTCGCGCCGGGGGGCAGGAGGTGCGCTGCCTTCAGATGCCGGCAACAAGATCAGGGCGGCCCCGTACGCAACCACGCCCAAGCCGCCGGCGACGACGCCGAGGAGGAAGGCGAAGCGCACCAGACCGACGGGCACGCCGAGGACGGGGGCCAGGCCAGCGCACACGCCACCGAGGAGGCGGCCGCGGGTCGGTCGGCTGGCGGTCGCGGCATCGAGGCGACCGCGGCGAACCGCCCGCCGCTGCGCATGAGCCGGTGCCGCCATGTGCCCAAGCGTGCCACGAGCCGACCCTGAGACGTAGCCCACCGCCGCGCTCAGGGAGATCCCCGATGGTGATTCGGGGGTACCGCGGCGCACGATCCCGGTGTGGACGAAGCGACCTCCCCTTCCGCAACCTTCGGCGATGCGGTTGACGCTGACCGCGAAGCCCCCACCGCCACCGCGACCCCCGCCACCGCACCGGCGGACGACGGCGCATCGTCCGACCGTCACGGACGGCCCCACGGCACCCACGGCTCCCGGTCCTCCGGCCCCCCCTCCGCAGGATCGTTCCCCTCGGGGCCGTGGGTGCTGCGGCGCTCCATCACCAACCGCAAGGTCAAGGGCGTCGCGGCCGGCATCGCCACCGCGGCCGACATCCCGACCGGTGCGGTGCGAGCGCTGTTCGTCATCGCCGCCCTGAGCGGGTGGGGCATCGTCGCCTACATCGCCCTCGCCATCGTCCTGCACGACGAGACCGCCGAGGCTCCGTGCGTGTCGTGGCGCGCCGACCAGCGTGTCATCGCTCGCGTCGGTCTTGGCGTCGCTGCCCTCATCGCCGTCGGTCGTCTCGTCGATGGCCACATCGGGCTTCCGGTGCTGCTCGTCGTGTGTGGCGTGCTCGTGCTGTGGTCTCGACGAGCCGCCGCCATGGGTGGCCGGGGCCGTGTCGACGATGGCGCGGGCTTCGATGGTCGCGCTGACCGCCCGGGTGTCGACGATCCGTTCGACTGGTCGCCGACCCCGCGCGCGGGCCGGTCATCGAGCTGGGATGAGCCAACCGGATGGCCCATCGGTGCATCCCGCCGCAGCGATCGCGTCGACTGGCACTCGACGGCAACCGATGTCCTGCGCGTCGTTGCTGCGTTCATCGTGGTCGGAGCGATCGTGGTGACGATCACCAGCGGGGTGCTGGTCGCGGTCGGCGCCGTCCACATCCGACGGCCGGCGATCCCGGCTGCGCTCGCCGCAGTTGGCATCGTGCTCTCGATCATTGCCGTCATCCGCCGCACCCGCGTCGGAGCGCTCCTCGTCGGTCTCGGCACCATCGGCTTGGCACTGGTTACGGCAATCGCCCTGCTGTCGAGCGATGTCGGCGCAGGGGTGCGCACCGTCGTCATCGACGCCGCCAACCCGCTCCGCGAGCGCTATGAGTTCGGTGCAGGTCGAATGACCGTCGACTTCAGCGGCGTCTCGCTCTCACCCGGCACAACCCGTTCGGTCAGCCTGCGCCAAGCCGCCGGTCGCCTCGTCATCACCGTGCCGCCGGCCGACAAGGTCCACACGGTCGTGACCGCCCACGTCGGCAGCGGTGTGGCCGAGGTGCTCGGCTCCGTGCAGCGAGGCTTCGGTGTCGAGGCTGCCAGTCCGGCCGCCCCAGCTCCCGAGGGCGCGCCCACGCTGCGGCTCGACGTCGAGCTGGGATTCGGGTCGCTCGCCGTCGTGCGGATGGGATCCGTCCTCACCCCCGCCACCCTCGAAGGACCCGTCACGTTCGCCCCCACGTCCACCGTGCCCGCGCCTGGTGCCGCGGGGAACCTGACCTGCCCCTTTGCTCCCGTCGGCACACCCCGGACGTGCACCCTCTCCACGCCAGCCCCGAGGCCAACCAACCTGCCGTCCACCACGACGAGCGCGGCGCCGGCCTCCGCAGTCAGCGTCACCTGCACCCACCAACCCGACGGCTCTGACATCTGCACCCCTGCGTAGCGCCCGGAGCGTTCGGCCGCTAGACGAGCATGACGCGATCAGCCCTGTCATCGGCGACGATGGTACCGATTGGCATGGCCCGATGACCGTGCTCTTGCGCGATTGCGATGGCGCGGCCCGCCTCGTCGTCGGGCACGACCAAAACCATGCCAATGCCAAGATTGAACACCTTTGTCATCTCCGCTTGGCTGATATCGCCAATGCGGGCCATCTCGGCAAAGATGCGGGGCGCCTCCCACGATGAACGCTCGACCACTGCGACTGCACCAGCAGGGATGACCCGGCCAAGCTTGTTGGGAAAGCCACCGCCGGTGATGTGGGCTGCGGCCCGCACGTCGAGCTCTCGACACGCCGCCAAGACGGCAGGGCTGTACAGCACGCTCGGCTCGAGCAGCACCTCGCCGACGGTGCGGCTGCTGCCGTCCCATGCGGGGTCGGACAGCGCGAGACCAGCCTGGTCCAGCAGCACGTTGCGGGCGAGCGAGTAGCCGTTGCTGCGCAGGTTGGGTGACGCGATGCCGACCAAGGTGTTGCCCGCCTCGACGCGCTGTGGCAGCGCTCGGTCACGGTCGACGACGCCGGTGCAGAAGCCGGCGAGATCGAAGTGGCCGTCTGGCATCTGGCCTGGGTGCTCTGCCATCTCGCCGCCAATGAGCGCCGCGCCGACCACCGCACATGCGTCGGCGATGCCGGACACGAGGTCCTCGACCATGGTTGGCGACAGCTTGCCGACGGCGATGTAGTCGACGAAGGTCAGCGGTTCTGCGCCGGTGCAGACCAGATCGTCTGCACACATGGCGACGAGGTCGAACCCGATGGTGTCGTACCGTCCGAGGGCGGCGGCGATGAGCGCCTTGGTTCCCACGCCGTCGGTGGTCGAGACGAGGACTGGATCGGTGTAGTTGTCGTTCACGTAGCGCAGGTCGAAGAGGCCTCCGAACCCCCCGACGCCGCCAAGCGCGCCCGGCCGGGCCGTGCGCGCGATCGCACCCTTGATGCGGTCGACCGCTTCCTCGCCTGCGTCGATGTCGACCCCGGCGGCGGCGTAGCTGCTCATCGGAAGGCGAGCCTACGAGGCGCCGGGCCGAACCGCCGACGGCGCGCCGCCGCCCCGCGGCTGGGGAACACGGGGCGGCTAGGCGGCTGAGGTCGCCCGGGGTGGGCGACGTTGTGGCTGCGGCCGGGGGAGGCTCGCGATGCCGGGGTGCTGATCGGCGGCGAGCGCCACCACCTGAGCGATTCGGCGAAGAACCTCTACGAGACGGTGGCCTTGAGGGCGACGGTACCGCTGCCGGTGTAGGCGTTGACCCGTACGTACCAATAGCCGACGGTGGGCGACGCCTGCGTGCACGTCTCGTTGGAGCCCGACAGATACGGCCGACACGCGTAGACGGTGTCTGTGGGTCGCGCCGAGAGGCGCGTCGAGAGGTCTGCGTCGAACGAGCAGGCCAGCAAGCCACATGCGGGCCCGGTCATCACGACCTGGAGCTGCGTCGCCCCGGCCGGCACCTTGATCTTGTAGTACACGTCGCCCGCGGCGGGCACGGCGGCGCTGACCTGTTGGCCGTTGGCCAGGTTGGGGGTGGAAGGGTCGGGGTCGGCCGGCGCCGTGGTCGTGGTGGTCGGCTGCGTCGTGGTGGTGGTCGCCCTCGTGGTCGTCGTCGTCGCCGCGCCGGTAGTTGTCGTCGCTGCGGACGTCGTCGTCGTGGCGATCGAGGTCGTCGTCGCCCCTGAGGTGGACGTTGTCGTCGAGGGCGCCGTCGTCGTGGTCGTCCCCCCGCCGGTGCACAGCGAAGCGACCAGGCGGTCGGCCCGAGCCAGGCCGTACCCGAAGCTGTCGTCGCGGCCCGGGGCACCCAGATCCTCAGCAGTGCTCAACAGGGCATTCCGCAGCTGGAGGTTCGTCGTCTGGGGAGCGCACGACAGCGCCAACGCCAACGCGCCCGCCACGTGCGGGGTCGCCATCGAGGTGCCCGACAACAGCGAGTACGTGGTGTCGTTGGTGTTGTACGACGACAAGACGTCGGTGCCGGGAGCCGCGATGTCGAGCTGCGGTCCGCCGTCTGAGTATGACGCCCTGGCCTTGGTGGAGTCGAGGGCCGCGACGGCAATGACGTTGTCGTAGGCGGCCGGGTAGTCGATGGAGTTGGGCGCCCCGTCGTTTCCGGCGGCCGCAACGAGGATGACGCCCTTGTTCCACGCGTAGTCGACGGCACTCTGCAACGTTGTGGTGCCGCCGCCGCCGATCGACATCGAGATGATCTTGGCGCCCTGGTCGGCGGCGCCACGGATGGCGTCGGCGATGACCGAGGTGTTGCCGGTGCACTGGACGCTGAGCAGGCCACCAACGGCGCCCAAGCCCTTCATCATCATGATGGAGGCCTGGCTCATGCCGGCGACGCCGACGCCGTTGTTGGTGGTGGCGCCGATGGTGCCGGAGACGTGCGTGCCGTGGCCACAGTCGTCGTTGGGGTCTGCGTCGTTGTTGACGTAGTCGTGACCCTGGAGGATGCGGCTGCCAGCCAGATCTTGGTGGGTCTTGCGGATGCCGCTGTCGATGATGCCGACGATGACCGAGGGTGACCCGTAACCGACCTGCGCCCACGCGGCGGGGAAGCCCATCATCGCCGGGCCGTACTGCTCGCCGTAGCGGGCGTCGCTCGGTGTGGCGAGCGTGGACAGCACCTTGTCGTCCTCGACGTAGCGAACATGGCCGACGCCGGCTGTGCGCAGGGCGGCGCGCACCGTGCCGGTGTCTGGCGCACCCAAGACGACGTTCTCGGCGCTGTCGGACACGCGCAGTACCGGGAGGCCTGCGAACGAGTCCGCACCCATGACGCTGGTGGGCAGCTCGTCGAATGCCACGATGGCGCGCCCGCTCGATGTGCGAGTCGCGGGGAGGCGAGCGTCGAGCGGATCCGTCCCAGTGCGGACGGCGGCCCGTGCCGCGACCGGCGTCCCGATGAGACCAGCGACGATGGCGAGGGCTCCGGCGATACGGCGGCGGGTCATGGGCAACTCCAGCGAGAAGGTTGGCGGCGGACGACAGCGGTCAGAACGACCATGAGGGGAACGGCTCTACCTCCCCAGACTTGCGGTCCGACCTTGCCAAGACGCCGGGAGGACCCGTGCAGGGCGCTCGTGAATCGGCCGACCGGGCGGTCGCCAACGCGTCAGACGCGCTCGAGGATGTCCTTGCCGAGGCCGACGGGGACGTCGGTCGGGTACTCGCCGGTCACACACGCAGTGCAGTAGCCGGCGCGGTCGCCGCGGGGCGCGG
>JAYUDU010000128.1:0-2254 GCA_043739605.1 Acidimicrobiales bacterium
GCGTGCGCAGCAGCTCCGATGGCACTGCATGCGCAGAACGAGGCGCCAGAGCGCGACCTTCTGCGTACGCAGGAGGGGCCGCGGTGCAGGGACCGAAGGCGCGGTTTGCGCCTGGGGTTCGATCTGCGAGGGTGCGCACCGCTAGCGTGCGCGCCGACGCCTCCGTTCGCGGTCGCGTCGTCACAACCAGACAACAGACTCCCCTCGCGGGGACGGGTGAAAGTCCCAACCGGCGGTACAGCCCGCGAACCCCGGAACCGCCAACGGCAGCTCCGGGGCCGAGCCGAGGAAGTTTCGGCGCCGACGGTCACAGTCCGGATACGAGCGAGGGCGCCTGCACGGCACCTGTGTCGTCGCGCGCCATCGCCTCTCCAGAGACCGACGACCGACGACCAGGCGATGCTGCAGGAGGTGACCCGATGACGAGCGACGAAGATCACACGGGGATGTCCGCAGCGCTCCGGCACGCGGCAAAGGCTCCTCGCCGCTCGACCTCGCCGAACCCTTCAGTCGGCTGCTTTCTCCGCGCCGTCGATGGGAGCGTCGTGGGCGGGTGGACGCACCCGCCCGGCGGTCCCCACGCCGAGGCCCACGCCCTCGCGCAGGCCGAAGCGCAGGGCATATCGACGGTCGGATCGACCGTGTACGTCACTCTGGAGCCGTGCAGCCACCAGGGTCGCACGCCGCCTTGTGCCGATGCGCTCATCGCAGCGGGCGTCAGCCGGGTGGTCGTCGGCCTCCTCGACCCTGACATCAAGGTGGCAGGCGCAGGCGTCGCACGACTCGTCGATGCCGGGGTGCAGGTCGATCTGGCGGCGGAGGTCGGCCTCGAGCGGTTTACCTGGGGCATCGCCACGCAACTCGAGGAGTACCTCCACCACCGCCGCTTCGAGCGTCCGTTCGTCACGCTGAAGATGGCCGCGTCCCTCGATGGCCGCACCGCTGCGCCCGACGGCTCGTCCCGATGGATCACGGGACCCGAGGCCCGGGCGGACGTCCACCGCCTGCGCGCTGCCCACGACGCCATCCTCGTGGGTGCGGGCACGGTCCGCGCCGACGATCCCGAGCTGACGGTGCGCGACGCAGCCGGTCTTGACCCCCGGCGCTACGTGCTCGGAGCCGCGCCCGCGGCCGCTCGCATCCACCCGTGCACCGAAGTAGCCGGCCCTCTCGCCGACGTGCTCGACGCGATGGGTCGAGATGGGGTGGTCAACCTGCTCGTGGAGGGCGGAGCCACCGTGGCGAACGCGTTCCACGATGCCGGCCTGGTCGACCGCTACGTGCTGTACCTCGCGCCCGTTCTGTTCGGCGGCGATGACGGACGGCCCTTGTTCGCAGGTAACGGCGCTGCCACCATCGCCGTCGTGTGGCGGGGGCGCATCGAACGCATCGAGGCACTCGGTGACGACGTTCGCATTGACCTCGTCCCCAACTCCGCCACGCGAAGCAACTCCGAAGGAACCAGCTGAATGTTCACCGGCATCGTCGAAGAGCTCGGCACCATCACCGATCGCGGCACGGGACGCGACGGCGAACGCCTCGTCGTGGCCTGTTCGCCAGCGTTCCTGGAGGAGGCCAAGCTCGGTGACTCCATCGCCCACAACGGTTGCTGCCTGACCGTCATCGAGCTGCTCAGCGACGGCGGCGCCGGCGACGGCCGGCCCGGCTACGTCGTCGAGGCCGTGCCGGAGACCCTCGAGCGGACCGAGCTCAGCGATCGCGCCATCGGCGACGCCATCAACCTCGAGCGGCCTGTCCGACTCATGGACCGCCTCGGCGGTCACCTCGTCCTCGGCCACGTCGATGCCACCGGCACCATCCTCGATCCGGCGCCGAACCTGAAGGTCTCGCTGCCGACGCACCTGGGTCGCTACGTCGTCGAGAAGGGCTCCATCACGGTCGACGGCTGCAGCCTCACTGTCGTCGAGGTCGGCCCAGACTGGTTCAGCATCGCCCTGATACCGCACACCGTCGAGGTCACCACGTTCGGGCACAAGCGCCCAGGCGATCGGGTCAACCTCGAGGTCGATGTGATGGCCAAGCACGCCGAAAAGCTCATCTCCGCATACCTGCCCACGAAGGAAGCCTCCTGACATGCCCCTCTCCTCAATCCCCGACGCGCTCGCCGCCTTCAAGCGGGGCGACATCATCGTCGTCATCGATGACGAAGATCGTGAGAACGAGGGCGATCTCATCATGGCGGCAGAGCACGCCACGCCGGAGAAGATCGCGTTCTTCGTCAAGCACACGTCCG
>JAYUDU010000129.1:0-2250 GCA_043739605.1 Acidimicrobiales bacterium
CCATGAGAACGGCGACGACGGAACTGCTGCCTGTGTGGCGCAGCGATCTTCAGCCGCTGATCCTGTCTCGCCTCAACCTTCTCGGCGAACAGACAGCGAGTGACATCGCCGTCGCGGGCGGGGCCGACCCGTCGATGGTGGCCAGGCATGCCGCTCGGCTCGAGCGCGCCGGGGTCCTGGTCGGTCGGCACGTCGGCCGTAGCCGACTCCTGCGCATCAACCGGGATCACGCAGCGGCGGCCGCACTCGCGACCCTCGCCGACCTGACGATCGGCGTGTACGTCGAACTCCAGGCGCTCTGGGACCTTGCTGGGGTGGAGCGCGTTGCGATCTTCGGCTCGTGGGCCCGACGCCACCTCGGAGAACCCGGGCCACCCCCGAACGACGTCGACGTGCTGGTCGAGACCTCTGATCCGGCCGTGGAATGGGCGATCCGTGGTGCCTGCTTGGCGATCGCCGGCCGGCAGTCGATCGCCATCGACGTCTGGGTGATCGCTCAGGGGACCGCCGCTTCGTTCCCTCCGCTCGCCGACGGCTCGGCGGCGTTGGTGGAGCTCGGGCGGCCGCGCCGATGAGCGACAACCCAATCCGTGTGTGCCTCGACAAGCACCTGATCGAGAAGGCCCATCCAGGAGTGCAGGTCCCTGCGGAGGCGTGGCTGACTGCCGCCGGCACGCACATCACGTCCGCCCGCGCACTGCTCGGTTCCGACCCGGTCGGCTCGATCACCCTGTCGTGGTTGTCCTGCCACAACATCGCCAAGGCGACGGTTGCGCACGCCGGGTTCAGGCTGAAGGACGAGACCCACGGCAAGATCGCCGACTTCCTCGGCTGCGTCTACGGGCCGGTGCTGACGCCCGAGCAGCGAGGTGCGATCCAGCAGATCCGCGATGCCCGCAACGCGATGACGTACGGCGATCCGCGTCACCCGCAGAACAGGCTGGTCGGCCTCGCGGTCACGGTCGCCGAGCGCCTTCACGACCTGGCCAGCGCCGTGACCGCTCCCACGCGTGGGAGCACTTCCGAATCGTTAGGTCACGATTAGGTCACGAGGCCGTCTCGTCGCCGCCTCAGCTCGCCCTGATCTCGGCAGAATATGACGCTGACCAGGGGAAACGCGTGGAGCGGGTGACGGGGATCGAACCCGCACAACCAGCTTGGAAGGCTGGGGCTCTACCATTGAGCTACACCCGCGTACGGATGTCGACCCTACCAAGGCGCCCGCTCGGCGCGCTATGTGGTTGCGGGCCTCGGAACCGCCTTCTATCGGCGGACGATCATGCCGATGATGGGCGCGGTCGCGTTCCCCCCGCCCGCGGAGCCGAAGAAGCCGGCGGTGCCGAAGGAGAAGATTCCTCCGTCGCTGGCGACGAGCCAGTAGCCGCGGCCGTCTGGGGTGGCGGCCATGCCGACGATGGGTTGGTTGAGTCGGATGGCTCCGGTTGAGCCGAAGAAGCCGGCGGTGCCGAAGGAGAAGATTCCTCCGTCGCTGGCGACGAGCCAGTAGCCATCACCATCAGGCGTGGTTGCAACACCGACGATCGGCTTGTTGAGGTGTTGGCCCAACAACGAACCATGCCCCTGGGCAGTGCCGAAGTTGTAGACGTTGCCATCAGAACCACCGAACCGGTAGCCGCTACCAGCGCCCGCCTGGACCGTGATCGCCGGCTGAGCGCCGGTGATTGACGCGGTGACGGTGTCGGCGGCGGTGAGCGCTTGAATCCCGGTGGTGTTGAGGGTGGCGGTGAAGGTGTGCGTGCCGTTGTCACCTGCGATGAACGTGTAGTTGGCAGGCAGGACGGCTGCTGCGTCAGTCGAGGTGAAGTGGACGGTGCCCGCGTAGCTTGTGGCGGTGTTGCCGAGGCTGTCCTTCGCGGTGACGGTGAACGTGTGCGATGCGCCCGGGACCGTCGGGTTGGGGTAGCCGGCGACGGTGAGCGTGGCGGCAGCGGCGGGTTGGACGGTGATTGCCGTTTGGCTGCCTGTAATTGACGCGGTTGTCGTGTCGGTAGCTGTGAGTGACTGGGTGCCGGTGGTCTTCAACGTGGCGGTGAAGGTGTGGGTGCCGTTGTCGCCTGCGATGAACGTGTAGTCCGCGGGAAGCACGGCTGCTGCGTCAGTCGAGGTGAGGTGGACGGTGCCCGCGTAGCTTGTGGCGGTGTTGCCGAGGCTGTCCTTGGCGGTGACGGTGAAGGTGTGTGGGACGCCGGCGACGGTCGGGTTGGCGTAGCCGGCGACGGTGAGCGTGGC
>JAYUDU010000130.1:0-5992 GCA_043739605.1 Acidimicrobiales bacterium
GGTAACCTCACCATTCGTGCTGACACACGCCCCCACCGACGCTGCCGTCGCCGTTCGCTCACTCGCGTGGGTAGCCCGACTCCTCGAGGGCTCCTGCACCGGCGTCACGCTCTCGCAGTACCGGGCGCTGCGCATCGTCGCCGCCGGCGGTGAGCGAGCGACGCACCTCTCCGAGCGCCTCGCTGTCGCCAAGCCAACGATCACAGCCATGGTCGATGGCCTCGTCGCCGCAGGCCACCTGACCCGCCACGTCGTCGACGGCGACCGACGCGCCACCCGGCTCGAGATCACCGACGACGGCAGGGCCGCGCTCACCACCGCGGAGGCGGCGATGTCCGGCGCGCTCGGTGGCGTCCTCGATCGCATGACCGCTCCCGACGCGTTTCTTGCTGCCTGCGCAGACCTGTCGGCGGCACTCGCGGCGGGCACCGCCACCGCCCCCACGAAGGCAGCAGCACGATGAGCATGCCCGTCGCCGACGACACCACGCAGTTCCATGGCGGCTGGCTGCGCCGCATGCTGTCGTGGCTGGTGCCCCACAAGCGCAACGCCATCATCGCCTTCGGTGCCGCGCTCGGCGGCACCGGCGTCGCCGGCGTCACACCGCTGTTCTCCAAGTACGTCATCGACCACGTCATCCAAAAGGACAAGGGAGCAAGCGCCGCGACGCCGTGGATCGTCGCCCTGTGCATTGCAGGGGTGATGCGGTTCTGCCTCGCGTACGTGCGCCGCTTCTACGCCGGACGCATCGGTGTCGATGTGCAGTACGACCTGCGCACGTCACTGTTTCGCCATCTGCAACGCCTCGACTTCGCCAGCCACGACCAGATGCAGACCGGTCAGTTGGTCACCCGGGCCGGCACCGACGTCAACATCCTGCAGGGCCTGCTGGGCTTCATGCCGATCGTCATGGGCAACGCGCTGCTGTTCGTCATCGCGCTATCGATCATGCTGTGGCTGTCGCCCCTGCTGACGCTCGTCACGCTCGCCATCGTGCCGCTGATGGCCGGCGTGACCGTGCTCGTGCGCAAGAACATCTTCCCTGCCAGCTGGGATGCCGCGCAGTCGGCCGGTGTCGTCGCAGGCGTGGTGGAGGAGAGCGTCACTGGTGTGCGCGTGGTGAAGGGCTTCGGCCAGGAGCAGCGCGAGCTCGACCGGCTGGCCGGCGTGGCCGAGGACCTGCTCGCCCGCCGGACCCGGCTCGTCCGATTGCAGGCCAAGTTCCAACCGACGCTTGCCGCCATCCCGACGCTCGGCCAGGTCGCGGTGCTGGCGCTGGGCGGATACCTGGCCATCCACCATCGCATCAGCCTCGGCACGTTCTTGGCCTTCAACGTGTACGTCGTGCAGCTGATCGCGCCGGTCCGCATGGTGGCGATGCTGGCGACGCTCGGCCAGACCGCCAGGGCAAGCGTCGAGCGGATCGCCGAGGTGTTCGACACCAACCCCGCCGTCCGCAACCTCCCAGACGCCGGGCCCCTCACCGTCGGGGCAGGCGCCGTCCGCTTTGACGCGGTGAGCTTCGGCTACCTCCGCACCGAGCCCGTGCTCGCAGGATTTGATCTCGACGTGCGCCCCGGGGAGACGGTGGCCCTCGTGGGTACCAGTGGGTCGGGCAAGTCCACGGTGGCCCTGCTCCTGCCCCGCTTCTACGACGCCCACGAGGGGCGCATCACCATCGACGACGTCGACATCACGACCGTCACCCAGGAGAGCCTGCGGGCGAACATCGGCGTCGTGTTCGAGGACTCGTTCCTCTTCTCCGACACCATCCGCTCCAACATCGCCTACGGCCGGCCCGACGCCACCAACGCAGAGGTCGAGGCCGCCGCCAGATCCGCCGAGGCCCACGACTTCATCATGGCGATGTCGAAGGGCTACGACACCGTCGTCGGCGAGCAGGGCCTGACGTTGTCGGGAGGCCAGCGTCAGCGGGTCTCGCTCGCCCGTGCGCTCATCACCGACCCCAAGATCCTCGTCCTCGATGACGCCACGTCGGCAGTCGATGCCCGCATCGAGGAGGAGATCCAGGCCACGTTGCGGCGCCTGCTCGTCGGCCGCACCACCCTCCTCGTCGCGCATCGGCGTTCGACGTTGCGCCTCGCCGACCGCATCGCCGTCGTCGACAAGGGCCGGGTGGTCGACATCGGCACCGAGGCGGAGCTGGAGGAGCGATGCCAGCTGTTCCGGCTCCTGCTCTCGGGTCCGGGCGACGACGTCGAGGGCGCAGATGCTGTTGCGGCCGACGAGGCTGCCGCCGCCGAGACCGGCGCGTGGCGGCCCGGCCAGATCACAGAGTCGTTGTGGGAAGGGCGACCTGAGGTCTCGGCCCGCGATGCGCTCGCCAGCGCGGGGCGCCTCCCCAAGGCCACTCTCGCGATGGGTCCACCCGGCGGCGGCGGAGGCGGAGGGGGGTTCGGCGCATCGATGGCGGCGACCCCGGAGATCCTCGCTCGGGTCGCCGCGCTTCCACCGCTCCGCGACCGCCCAGACGTCACCGTCGCGGAGGCGTCAGCAGCGTTGCCGAAGTTCCGGCTCGGCACGTACCTCCGGCGGTGGCAGGGCCAGCTCGCCATCGGCATCGGCCTGGTCGTCGGCGATGCCGCCACCAACCTCCTCAGCCCGTACATCGTGCGGCTCGCCGTCGACCATGGCGTCATCGGCGAACACGGCAAGAGCTCGACCTCAAAGCTGTTCGTGCTCGTCTGCCTCGGGATCGGCGTCGCCGTCACGTCGTGGCTGGTGGCGATGGTCGAGGCGTTCGTCACCGGTCGCACCGCAGAGCGCGTGCTCTACAGCCTGCGCCTCACGGTGTTCGGCCAACTGCAGCGTCTCGGCCTCGACTACTACGACCGGGAGATGGCCGGCCGGGTGATGACGCGCATGACGACCGACGTCGATGCCCTCGCGCAGCTGCTCCAGACCGGCCTCGTCCAGGCCATCGTCAGCCTGCTCACGTGCAGCGGCGTGGCCGTCGCGCTGTTCGTGATGAGTTGGAAGCTGGCCCTCATCACCCTCGGCGGGATCGTGCCGCCGCTGGCCATCGCCACACGGATCTACCAAGTGAAGAGCCACCAAGCCTACGAGGCCGCCCGGGAAAAGGTGGCGGCGGTGAACGCCAACTTCCAGGAGAACCTGTCCGGCGTGCGCGTCACCCAGGCATACGGTCGCCAGGGCACCAACACCACGCGGTTCGAGGGGCTGTCCGACAGCTATCGCCAGAGCCGCGTCAGCGCTCAGCGCCTCGTCGCCCTGTACTTCCCCTTCGTCGAGATGATGTCAGAGCTCGGAACTGCGCTCGTCCTTGGTGCCGGCGCGGCCCTCGCTGTTCGCGGCAACCTGTCCAGGGGCGAGGTCATCGCGTTCGTGCTGTACCTCGGGCTGTTCTTCGCCCCGATCCAGCAGCTGTCCGCCATCTTCGACACCTGGCAGCAGGCCCGGACGTCGATGGGGCGCATCACCGACCTGCTCGCCACGCCCATCACCACACCCCAGGCCACCGGCGACCGCTTCGTGTCGCTCGCGCAGATGGGCCGCCTCAGCGGGGCGCTGTCGTTCGAGGATGTCCGGTTCAGCTACCCGAGTGCGGCGGACGGCACCGAGGCACTCCGCGGAGTGTCGTTTACGATCCAACCCGGCGAGACGGTCGCCTTCGTCGGCGAGACCGGTGCGGGCAAGTCCACGATCCTCAAGCTGGTCGCCCGCTACTACGACGTCACCGGGGGTGCGGTCCACCTCGACGGCCACGACGTTCGCGCTCTCGACCTCGCGGCGTTCCGTCACCAGCTCGGCGTGGTGCCGCAGGAGCCGTTCCTGTTCGCCGGCACCATCCGCGACAACGTCGCCTACGGCCGCGCCGAAGCCTCAGAGGCCGAGATCGAGGAGGCGTGCCGAGCCGTCGGCGCCCACGAGCTCGTCGCTACCCTTCCCGGCGGCTATCACCACATCGTCGGCGAGCGTGGTCGCAGCCTTTCGTCCGGGCAACGCCAGCTGCTCGCCCTGGCCAGGGCCGCGCTGGTCGACCCGCGCATCCTGTTGTTGGATGAGGCGACGTCCAACCTCGACCTCAACACCGAGGCCAGGGTGTCTCACGCCATGCGGGCCGCCGCCCAGGGCCGCACAACCCTGCTCATCGCCCACCGATTGCAGTCCGCGGCCGCCGCAGACCGCATCGTGGTCCTCGACCAGGGCACGGTCGTCGAGGTCGGCCACCACGACGACCTCCTCGCCCGCGACGGCGCCTACGCGGCGATGTGGCGGGCGTTCCAGGGCACCGACGAGGACCATTGTGAGGCACAGCTGCCGGTCGGCGTGGGCGACTGACGGCGACTCACGGCGCACGCGCGACCAGTCACCCGGGCGTGGGAATGGCGTGCGTCAACGAGGCCAGACGGCGGGCGAGGAGGATGGCGCCGAGGGTGGCGACGCCGCCGATGACGAACGCCGGACGCAAGCCGGCTGCCGGCGACCACCCGGCGCTGTCGGCGACGGCGACCCCCGCGCCGGCGAGACCGGTGCCTACCGCGATGCCAAGCGTGTCGAACAGCGACAGTGCCGCGCTGTTGCGACCCTGCTCTGCGTCGCTGGAGCACTCAAGCACCACAAGGGTGACCGCAGAGTACGACAGGCCCATGCCGAGGCCGGCGAACGCCCACCCGACGATGGCCGCCGAGATGCCGACGCCGGCCACGAACGACCCCGCCGCCACTGCGATGCCCACAGCCACCGTTGCCATGCCGGCGGCAAGGATGTTGGTTCGAGCGAAGCGCTTGGCGAGTCGTGCGTACAGCCACGACCCGCCAGCCCACGTCAGCGCCGCCGAGGTCAACGACAGGCCCGCCTCGGTCGGTGAGGCGCCTTGCAGGCGGGTCACCGTCAGCGGCAGGAACACATCGACCGAGAACAGCGCAACGGTCTGCATAAAGCGGAGTGCGATGGCGGTCTGCACCATGCCCGCGGCACGGAACGTCCCTTCGGGAACCAGTCCGTGGCGCAGCGCATCGACCGCAACCGCCGCACCGCCGACGACGACGAACGGCGCCACCAGCAACGGCCGGACATCGAAACCAGCGATCGTCACGCCAACCCCGACCGCAAGCTGGAGGGCGCGCCCCACCGTCGCGGCGCCGGGTGCTCTCGGTTCGTCGCCACGCCGCCGATCCCGGCGTGTCGGTGGCGGGCCGAGGTGCGCCATCGCCGGCAGCGCGGTAAGGGCGGGTACGGCGGCGAGGGGGACCAGCGCCAGAAACACGAGCCGCCACGACAGGTGCTGGGCGATCGATCCGGCGGCGGCGGGGCCGACAAGACCAGGGACGATCCACGCCGAGGCCAACAGGGCGAGCACCTTCGGCTGCACCGGCGCGCGCAGGCCGCGACCGATGCCGACATAGACGCACGCGGTGACCTGCCCGGCGCCGACGCCCTGGACCACACGCGCCAGCGCCACCGCGAGCATCGACGGCGCCAGGCCCGCGGCGAGGAGGCCGACTGCGAAGAGCGCAAGGCCACGTCCGTAGGCGGTGGCCGGGCCGTGGCGATCAGCCGACAAGCCGGCCAACGAGATGCCGACGAGGTTGGCCAGCATGAAGCCGGCGGTGACCCACCCGTAGTAGCGGATGCCGCCAAGGTCGGCCTCGATCGCGGGGAGGGCGGTCGCCACCGCCGTGGCCTCGAACGCCACCATCGTGACAGAGCAGACGAGCCCGAAGGCCATGCGTCGCTCCGATGGTGACAGGCGCTCGACGGCGGGCGCGTCGGTGGTAGCCAGCGGTGCGCTCACGGGCCGAACCGTACGATCTCAAGCGCGCTGGAGGTCAAACCTGGGTTCGGGAGGCGAACCTGACAGCACCGTCAGTCGCCCGATACGGTTCGCTCCACTATGGAGCTCAACGGTTCTTCTGCCATCGTCACCGGCGGCGCGTCCGGTCTCGGTGAAGCCACGTCCAAGCTGCTCGCAGAGCGGGGTGCGAAGGTCGTCATCGCCGACCTCGAC
>JAYUDU010000131.1:0-2245 GCA_043739605.1 Acidimicrobiales bacterium
GCGGGCACATTGCCCTGGCCGGCGAAGCGGCCCTCGGCGACATCGGCCTCGGTGTTGCCACCATCCTTGCCGTCGATGCCATCGATGTCGATCCAGGCCCGCACGTTGCCGATGCCGGTCTTGTTGCCAGACAGAACCGTGACCGGGCAGGTGCTCGCGCCGATGGCCACCGTGCAGTGCAGGTCCGGTGAACCAGCATCGCGTCGACCATCGCCGTAGATCGACTCGATGTCGAAGGCGATGGCGATGGCACCGCTGGCCGCGTCGGCGTTAGACGGGGCGCGCTGCACGCCGTCGGCGCTGGCGAACAACCGCGCGGTGAGGATGATGCTCGCGTTGGCGCCCGCGGCAGCGGAATAGGACTCCTGATCGAGCTGAAGGAAACGGCCTCCGGGTGACGAAGCGGCGGACGCGGCGGCGTGCGCAGGGCGCTCCTTGCTGGCCACGACCGCCCCGCCCGCGCCCAGCGCAAGCATGGCGGCCAGCACGCAGCGCACGACGATGGACCTCTTGGTGCCGTGGGCCCAACCCTCAGTGATTGCATCTGTCATCGACGACCCCTTACCAAGACGTGGAGACGCCAGGGCGATCACGCCCCGGCCCGGATGCCTAGACCGTACCCGCCCCATCGGATCATGTCAGGCCAGACACCGTCCGATGTCGCGGTTCAGGCGAAATCTGTGGAAGGTCTGGTTCGGGCGATCAGCTTCCCACGGCGACACGAACACTCCACAGGCCCTGGGTCTGGCCGCTTCATCTGACGACGAAGACGCCGTCGACCTCGAAGGCCGCGAGGTCGGCGATGACCGCGTCCACGCTCATCGCCCTCGGGTCGGGCAGGTCATCGGGCGCGAACCACGCGGCGTCGATCGTCTCGTCGGTCTGCGTTTCCAGGCAACCGGTCCACGCGTCGGCGCGGAAGTGCGTGATGACGAGGTGATAGCGGTGTCCGTACATGTTGGGCAGGAGGCCGCCGGCCTCTGACTGGCATCCGAACGGCGTGTGAGCGGTGACCGTCAGCCCCGTCTCCTCGAACGCCTCCCGGATGGCGCCGGCGCTCAGCGACTCGCCCACCTCGATCGACCCTGCCGGCCAGGCCCACAGTCCGTTGTCGGCCCGGCGGATGAGCAACACTCTGCCGCCGTCGTCGCGCAGGACCGTCCGCGTCCCGACGAGGAACAGCGGCATCTCGTCGCCAACCGCCGCCCGCAGCTGCCCAAGCGACGACTCCTCCCACGTCCCACTGCTCGGCATGTTGGCGAGGCTAGGACAGCAGGTCACAGCTGAGTGATGGCGGGCACGCCCCGGTCCTTCGCGGAGAACGCGCTCCCGCCGACGCCCGAGTCCACCGACTCGGTGAACTGCCATTTCGGCGGTCCGGCGAATCGCCTACGATGGCAGGCATGAGCACGACCGTCCGGATGAGTGCTGGCCGACTGACGCTGCCGGCCGAGCTCCGCGCGCAGCTCGGCATCGACGCCGAGGTCACGTTCGAGGCCGAGGTCTCGATCGAACAGGACGCGATCATCCTTCGGCCGGCGCTCGTACTCCGTCGTGAGGACGCCTGGGCATACACGCCGGCGCATCGGGCGCTCCTGGAGCAGGCCCACGACGACAGCGAGCACGGGCGGGTTGTCGCGGTGACCGAGGACGAGCTTCGAGCCCTCGCCGCGACGTGAGCAGCGACAGCGGGTACACGACGCTCGCGTTCACCGAGACGTTCCTGGCCACCTTCACTGCCAAGGACTTCACGTCAGCTGACCGCTCGGCGATCCTCAAGGCTCTGCGACTGCTCGATGACGACGATCGCCATCCGTCGCTGCGCGTGCACAAGCTGGAAGGCGACCGCCGCGGATCGTGGTCTGCGTCGGGTACGAGGAGCATCCGCATCACGTTCGAGCGACTCGACGGTGGCCACAAGCGCCTCCTCACCTGCTCCAAGCATCACGACCGCTGACCGAACGGTCCGCTGACGTCACGAGGAAGAGCTCCATGGTCGGCGGCCGAGCAGACGCTCACCCAGGTCCGTGAGCTCTGCGACCGCGCCTCGCTCTGGGATGTCATAGCCCGGCTTCCAGCGCTGATGATCGTGAGGCATGCGACCCTCCGCGGACCGCGGCAACCCCCTGTTCGTCGAGGTCGCTGCGCACACCCACGGGCACCGAGCCTCGCGCGCCTCGCATGGGGACGCTCCACCGTTTCACGATGGTTGCGGCCAACCTCCACCGATCCAGGGCCGGTTCGC
>JAYUDU010000132.1:0-2243 GCA_043739605.1 Acidimicrobiales bacterium
GCTTGTTGAGGGCGAGGCTGCCGGCAGAGCCATAGAACGCGGCGGAGCCGTACGTGAAGACGCCGCCATCCGAGGCGACCAGCCAATAGCCGGACGAGCGACGGTTGGTGGCGATGCCGACGACGGGCTTGTTCAGCTGCAGGCTTCCTGCCGACCCGAGGAATGCGGCGTCGCCGTAACTGAAGATGCCTCCGTCCGACGCGACGATCCAGTAGCCATCGCCGCTGTTGGTGGCAGCGATGCCCACCACTGGCTTGTTGAGAGTGATGCCGCCTGCGGAGCCAAAGAAGTCGGCATCGCCGAAGGCGAACACGCCGCCGTCTGAGGCGACGAGCCAGTAGCCGGCACCGGTGGGGGTTGCGGCGATGCCAACGATCGGCTTGTTGAGGCGGGTCCCGCCGAGGCTGCCGAAGAAGCCTGCGTCGCCAAAGGCAAAGACGCCGCCGTCAGATGCGACCTGCCAGTAGCCGTCACCGGTGGGCGTGAGGGCCAGACCGACGACCGGCTTGTTGAGAGCAGCCTGCGATCCGTGGAAGTCGGCATTGCCATAGGCAGTGGCCGTACCGGACGCTGTGGACAGCACGTATCCCTGGCCGTTTGCACATGTGCCTGCCGCTGCTGCGGTCGCTGCATGTGCCCCGGATGCGGGCAAGGCGGCAAATGGGGCGATGAGCGCTGCGCCGACAATGGCAGCCTTCTTGAGCGTTCCGGACTTCGACATGCCGTTTCCCCTTCGAGGTAATGGAGTGATCGCGCAGACGCACGATCCGTGCGAAGCGGACCCTAACCTTCGAACGTCTTCAAGCCGTCGCGGGGCGCTGTCTTTGTGGTCCGTCGCCGAGCGAGGGCTGGTCACGGGTTGAGGTCGGCAACGAACGCTTCCAAGCCGCGTTCCCAGAGGTCGTTGTACCGCACGTCGTCGTCCTCGACACCGGACGGCACCGCCCAGCGAACGCCCCCGGAGGCGGTGGCAAGGTCGTCGGCATACGTCGTGGCGTCGATCTCAGTCGCGAACGTCGCCAGGTGGCGTACGTCGTCCTTGCCGAGCCGCAGCACCACCGTGCACGCCTTCGCGATGAGCTGTTCGCCAGTTGGCAGCGCGGTGATGATGACGCCGTCCGCCGTCTTGGTGCCCGCCCACTTGCAGTTGCTGCTCGCCGTCATGGTGCGCGCCTCAGCTGTCGAGCCAGATGGGGGCCTGCTCAAGGAGGTGACGGCTGACCGCGAGCGCTCGCTCGAACGTGTCGCACAGCAGCTCCTCGCCAGAGAACATCGCGGAGAGGCTCACCTGAACGCGTCCCTCGACGCGCAGACTGCGCTCTGGGCCGTCGGTCGCATTGGGGATCGAGTCGAGCGCAGACACCTCGAGTGGCAGCTCCAACCCGCCGATGCCCGCGAGGTCGATGGCGAGCCGCAGCAGGTCGGGTGGTCGATGTAGCGGCGGCAAGCCCCATGTGAAGGTCATCTGGAGGTGCCAGTCGTCCGGCGGGGTGCCCTCTGGGTCCTCCATGGCCTCGACGGCGTCCTCGAAGCTGAGGAGCACGCGAGGGTCTGCATCGAGGTTCAGGTGCAGGTCGACGGGGCCCTCGCAGCCCTCCTCGGGGTGGAGGTCGACCTCCCACGCTTGACGGAGGGAGTACGTCTCAAGGAAGTGGCGTTCGTCGTGGACGTGGAAGCCGTGGTCGACGGCGTGGTCCTTGAGCTCGGCCACGAAGCCAGGGAGATCGATCGCCGACATCAAGGTGCAGGTTAGGCCGGGTTGATGGGGTCAGCAGTCCAGCGGTACCGCAGCCATCCGTCGACCTCGGTGGCGCCGAGGCCCCTGTAGAAGTCGATCGACGGCTGGTTCCAGTCGAGCACCGCCCACTCGACTCTCCCGCCCTGCGCCTGGGCCGTCGCGAAGAGGTCCGTCAGCAGAGCACGCCCGAGTCCGATGCCCCGATGTTGCTGTCGAACGAAGAGGTCCTCGAGCCAGATGCCGGGTCTTCCAAGCCACGTCGAGAACGTCGGAAACCACAGTGCCATCCCCGCAATCTCGCCTTCGTTGCCCTCGGCGATCGTCACCTTCACGAACGCCTCCCCACCGAAGATCCATGTCGCGAGGTCGTCCCGCGTCGCCACAGCTTCGTCGGGAAGCCGCTCGTACTCCGCCAGCTCTCGGATGAGGGCGAGGATCTCGTCGAGGTCGTCGGCGGTGGCGGCGCGCAGCCGCGGGTCGCTCGATGGGCGCATGCCGGCGGACG
>JAYUDU010000133.1:0-2243 GCA_043739605.1 Acidimicrobiales bacterium
ATCGCCGTCGTCGGTGGCCTCGCGTCGGTGCCAGGGGCGCTGCTGGGCGGTGCCTACCTCACGTTCGTGTCCTACTCGTCGTTCACGCGCAACACCTACGCCCAGATCCTGGCCAGCGCAGTCGGTGTCCTGGCCATCGTGCTGTTCCTTCCAGGCGGTCTGGGAGGCGCGGCGTTCTCGTTGCGAGACATGTACCTCCGGTGGGTGGCACGCCGGAGAGGCCTCCACGTGCCGAGCTTGTTGGCAGATGACCTGGTGCTCGAAGTCGGAGCCGAGGTGCTGCCGGACGCAGCCCCCGATGTGGTGGCCCCCGGCGTCGACGCCATCCTGATCGTCGAGCAGGTCGAGGTCGCCTACGGGAAGGCGCAGGTGCTCTTCGGCACCACGTTCCACGTCGAGCGAGGCGAGATCCTCGCGCTGCTCGGCACGAACGGCGCTGGCAAGTCGACGATCCTTGCCGCAGTCTGCGGCCTCGTGAAGCCGAAGGGCGGCCGCATCCTCCTCGACGGCGTCGACATCACCGGGTTGTCGCCCCAGGCGGCATTGGCGGCAGGCATCGTCCTGGTGCCAGGTGGCAAGGCCGTGTTCCCCACCCTGACGGTCGCTGAGCACCTGAAGCTGGCGGCCTGGATCCACGAGAAGTCCGACCCGGAACATGTGGCAAGGGCCACAGAGCTGGCGCTCACCACCTTCCCAATCCTGCGAGAGCGCATCGACCAGCGTGCTGGCAACCTCTCCGGCGGCGAACAGCAGATGCTCGCCCTCGGCCAAGCCCTCATCGCCAAACCCAAGGTCCTGATGATCGACGAGCTGAGTCTCGGCCTCGCCCCGGTCATCGTCGGTCAGTTGCTTGAGATCGTCGAGAAGATCCACCAGGGAGGCACGACGATCGTGCTGGTCGAGCAGTCCATCAACGTCGCGGCGTCTCTCGCCCAGCGAGCGGTCTTCCTGGAGAAGGGCACCGTCCGCTTCACCGGGCCCACCCGCGAGCTGATGGAGAAGGGTGACATCCTCCGTGCTGTCTTCCTCGGCGGCGACAACAAACCCCACGTCGCCGACCGTCCAGCTGCCAAGGCGGCCCGCCCGCATGGCGTCTTCGAGCCCGTCTGTCACAGTTGCGGCCGGGAGCACCAGACCGTGCTTGAGGTCGTCGACCTCTCCGTCCGCTTCGGTGGCATCAAGGCGGTCGAGGGCGTGTCGTTCGAGGTTCGCCAGGGCGAGGTCCTCGGCCTCATCGGCGCGAACGGTGCCGGCAAGACGACCATCCTCGACCTCATCTCCGGCTTCCTCGAGCCCACAGCCGGTCGAGTGCTGATCGGTGGCATCGATGTCACCGCTCTCACCCCGGAGGAGCGTTCGCTCGGAGGCCTCGGCCGGTCGTTTCAGGACGCCCGTCTGTTCTCAACGCTCACGGTGCGAGAGACGATCGCGACTGCGCACGAGCGCTACGTGCCCGTGCCAGACGCTCTCGCCGCGTTCGTCTTGTCGCCAGCAGTAAAGCTGTCAGAGCAAGCCATCGACGAACAGGTCACGCGTCTCGTCGACCTGATGAATCTCGGTGCCTATGCCGACAAGTTCGTCGGGGAGCTGTCGACCGGCAGCCGGCGCATCGTTGACCTTGCGTGCGTCCTCGCGCACAAGCCGACCGTTCTCCTCCTCGACGAGCCTGCGTCCGGCATCGCCCAACGCGAAGCAGAGGCCCTCGGCCCGGTGCTCCTCGACATCCGCGACCAGACCGGTGCCGGGATCGTCGTCATCGAGCATGACATGCCGCTCATCTCTGAAATCAGCGATGAGCTCCTCGCGCTGGAGACCGGCATGCAGATCGCTCGCGGCCTGCCAGCCGCCGTCCTCGCCGATCCGAGGGTCGTCGCCGGCTATCTCGGCGGCTCTGAAGTCGCGGTCAACCGGTCGGGGAGCAAGGGGGCACCGCCGCCAGACGCGCCGCCATCCCGTCGCCAACCCCGCAGCGCGGTGCGGACATGAAGCGCCGCACGCTTCCTGGGCGTTGCGCAGGGGGAGCCGCTGGCGCCGTCGCTGCCCTCGCGATGCTCGCCGTCGCCCCGGCGCAGGCGGACGCTGTTGACGCTTCGGTCGCCAGACTTGGGTGGTGGAGCCAGCAGCCCGGTGCCCAAGCCCAGCCGGCCGGCGGATTCCAGATCGCTGCCGCGGGCGGCAGCACCCAGAGCGTCGCCGCCGTGGATGTCAAGCTCGGCGACGGCATCAATCCGGCGACCAAGCTC
>JAYUDU010000134.1:0-2242 GCA_043739605.1 Acidimicrobiales bacterium
GAGCGCCTCCACAGCTGGGGTGCTGAGGCGGCGATCGACGATGCCACCCTGTTGGTGTCTGAGCTCGTGACCAACGCGGTGGTGCATGCCCGCACCACCGTCGATCTGGTGGTTCGCCACAGCCGCGGCACCATCAGGGTCGAGGTCCTCGACCGCGGAAACGGCATTGCCCAGCCGGCGTTCCCCGGACCAGACGATGTGTCGGGTCGCGGGCTCGGCCTGGTGCAGGCGGTGGCGCCGCGCTGGGGGGTGGAGGACACTCCCGGCGGCAAGGTCGTGTGGTTCGAGCTGTCGGCCGAGTAGGCGCGGCGCAGGACTGGCAGGCCTCAGCTGACGAGCACGTCGTCGTTGTCCACTGGAGCGGTGAGCTCCTCGTGGCTGGCGCGATCGGATGCCTCCGCTCGTCCAGAGCGGCCACGAGCAGGACCGTCGATGGCGACTCGCCTGCGGGCCCACGCCGCTGCCGAGGCGAGCGAGATCGCTGCTGTGGCGCAGCCTCCGAGCGCGTCGACGGTGAAGTGGTTGGCGGTCGCCAGGATGATGATGACAGTGGCGACGACGTGCACCATGGCGAGGATGCGCACCGCGCGCGCACGCGACGCAGGCCAACCGCGGGTGATGTGCCATGCCGCCACTGCGCACCAGAACGCATAGGCGACATGCAGCGAGGGCATCGCCGCATACTGGTTGGCGGCGGAGGCGAAGCTGCCGCTGGTGAGTGACGTTGCTGCGTGGGTGACTGCGACGATGTCGACGAAGCCGGGAAGCATCCGCGGCGGCGCCACCGGGAAGAGCCAGAAGACGACGAAACCGATGCCGTTCATGCCGGCGAGGCTGTTGCGCAGAAAGCGGAAGCGGCTCGGGTGACGCCACCAGACAAACGCCAAGAAACCAAGCGTGACACCGAAGTGGGCGAGGTCGTAGTACTCGGCGCTGATTCGGCCAAGGCCCAGGTGCATCGCCAGCCAGCGGTTGAGGCCAAGTTCCGGGTCGAGGTGGTAGCGCGCCTCAACCGCCATGACCTGTGCACCGTGGGCGAGCGCGGTGGCATGGCGAACGGGGGAGAGGCTGTTGATCCAGTCGTAGACGAACAGGCCGATGCCCATGACCAGGATCTGGCTCCACCAGCTTGGCCGCGGGCGCACGTGAGCAGCGCGTCGTCGCACCCCTCCGAGGACCCCCGGGCTGACAGCCATGAGGGACGAAACTAGCAGGGGGTGGGTGCCTTCGTACTGCTTCGGTGGCGATCGTCGCGGCGATTGGCCTCCGTGACTCCCTCAGCCGGTTGGCGGCTCGACCCCACCAGCCTCCGGCGACGGTGCGGGAATGTGCGCTCCCGCGGCTCCCGCCGCTCCCGCCGCCCTGCTGAGCGCGACCACGCCGACGACGAGCGAGGCGACCGCTACCACCTCGCCGAGTCTGAAGCCGATACCGCCCCTGAGGCGCTCATCGAAGGCGAGAAGTCCGATGGCGAGCGCCGCCAGCGGTTCAACGGCTGACAAGACGGGGAGAGAGGCAGACAGTGGCCCCGCTTGGAACGCACGCTGCGCGATGAGGTTGCCAGCAAGTGCGCACACGATGAAGGCGTACGTCTGCCATCGCGTCGCCATGCCGAGCACGCCGCTCGTGCCGACCGCGCCCTTGAGCGCGGCGGCGTTGACCGCAAACATGAGGCCGGCGGCGCCTCCGAGGAGTCCGGCCCGCTGCACGGGGGGTCTGCGCGCACCCAGGACCACGACGAGTCCAGCCAGCACCGCGGCTCCGACGAGCACCCGCGCCAGCGCCAGCTCGGGGACGCCGCCGCTCCGGGGGCCCCGTGGATGTCCGATGATGACGATGCCGACGATACCGGCCACGACCGCACCAGAAGCGAGCCAATCGGATCGGTCGAGGCGGTGACGATGGGTCGCAGGGGGCCGCCCGGCGCGTCCGGCCGGCTGTTCGTCATCGTTGTCATCGACACCGCCCGCCGCGAGCGAGACGATGATCCCCAGCGGCAGCACGGCCTGGACGAGGAGGAGTGAGCCGTGGCGCAGGGCGGCGCCCTGCAGCACGAGGCCCACGCCGTCGGTGGCGATGCCAGCGAGCCAGAGCGGCGAACGGAACAGCCGTGACAGCAGGCTTCCCACGCCGAGCTCTGGATGCGCGGCGGCGGTCCGATGCTGGAACGCGGTGCCAAGGCCGTACGCGATGGCGGAGGCAATGGCCAGCGAGAGGGCGAGCGCGAGGCGCCGCACATGGT
>JAYUDU010000135.1:0-14310 GCA_043739605.1 Acidimicrobiales bacterium
GGCTCGGCCGGCGTTCACCTCGGCGTCAGCACCGCCAACACCCGGGCGCACGGCTTCTACCTCCACCTCGGCTTCACCGAGTTGCACGCCGACTCGATCACTCACACCATGGGCATGCGCCTGTAGGCGAGGACGCCATGTGACGTGCTGGTGAAGTCGAAACGAACCCATTGCGGCGGTTGTGCGGTTCGGGCAAGATGTGGAGAACCGCCAGGCCCGCTCGGGCTCGCACCACCAAAGGCTGGACCCACATGCGTCGTCGTCTGTCAGCCGCTCTCCTTGGAGCGGCCGGTCTCAGCTTGGGCGGGGCGTTCGTCGCGCACGCTCAGGCCGCCGCGCCCCTCAAGCCCACCGTTTCGACCGGGCCGTCTTCGTGCACCATCGTCGCCGCAGGCGTCGGCGTCTGTGCGCCGTCGGGCGTCTCGGCTGGGGCCACCTACAACGGGCAGCCGCTCGTCGGCGCCTCCACCGGTGGTGCCCACGTCGTGTGCGTCGGCTTCAGCTACCAGATGCCGTTCTGCATCGAGAAGAACGTGCTCGACTGATGCACCGTCGCATCGCCCTCACCGCCCTCGGGGCCTTCGGCCTCACGCTCGCCGGGGGTGTCGTCGCCAACGCCAACGCCGCCTCCCCGGTGCAGACCTACGTCCATCAGGGGCCGGTCGTCTGCTACACCCGGAACACCGAGATGGACATTTGCGCACCCGAGTCCGCCGCCGCCGGGGCCACCTACAACGCGCAGCCGCTCGTCGGTGCGTCGGTCGCCGCCAATCACGTGGCGTGCGTCGGCATCAGCTACCAGATCCCGGTCTGCGTGAGGCCGATCAAGTAGCGCGGCCGGTACTGGTCGCTTGCCGCCGGCCAGCAGCGCATCCACCAGGGTCGCCTCAGATGGGGCGGCGTGGTGTTGAGGAGTATGTCGAGCTCGACATCATCAAGAACCGGTTGCGGATCTTCGATCGCTCCAGCGGCACCTGGGCTGAGGTGAAGCGGCCGTGGGAGTGAACCAGCCGCCTCACCGGCTGCGTGTGGTTGCCCATGCACTTGCCGCCCGGCTGCGGGCGCTCGGCATCGACGACTTCTGACGCTGCCTCCCCGGTCGGGAGGGTGGGTCAGCGCGTGAGGCCGAGCAGCGCGTCGACGAGGGTTGACTCGGCGACGGGGCGGTAGTCCCACACGTCGACGCCGACGTTGGCCATGCGCCCGTTCACCTTCCACGACTCGTGGACGTGGCCGTGGAGCAGCAGGGTGTGGCCGTCATCGGGCGGTCGCTGGTCCACGAACCGGTCTTCGTCCTGGGAGTCGCCGCGGTAGGGGAAGTGCGCGAGCAGGACGCTTCGTGCGCGACCGTCGGAACCGGCGACCTCAAGCCGAACCGGGCCCTGACGGATCTCGTCGAACCCGGCGTCGAGATACTCCTGCGTCCACCGCTCGACGCCCTTCGAGTTCCCGTCCCAGCACCGGTCATGGTTGCCGGGGACGAGCACCTTGCGACCGCGCAGCAGCTCGATGAGCGGAAGCGAGTCGCGCAGAGTGCCCATGGCGACGTCGCCCAGCACCCACACGTCATCCTCGTCGCCGACCGTTTCGTTCCAGCGGTCGACGAGGGCGACGTCCATCTCATCGACGTCGGCGAACGGCCGGGCGGAGTACCGGATGATGTTGGCGTGGCCCAGGTGCAGGTCGGAGGTGAAGAAGCGGGTCACGTCCTAAGGATGGCCGCTGACGGAGCAAGGCGTCAGCGAGATGTCAGCGGAAGGCTGGAACGACGTCCTGCGCGAACGCGGCGAGCGCGTCGAGGTCGAACGGGGCGCGCAGGGCGAGGATGACCCAGCTGGCACCGGCGTCGACGTACGCGCCGACCTGATCGACGATCGACTGGCCGCTGCCGAGAAGGATGCCAGGCCGCACGAAGCTGGCAATGGGACCGAACCGCTCGGCCAGGGCCTCGTCCTCCTTGCCAGGAGCGGCCTGGACGTAGCCGACGTTGGCGCCGGTGACGAAGCTCGACGGGTCGGGCGCGTTGCCCAGCACGATCTCTCGTTTGCGGGCGAACTCTGCGGCGCTCACGAACGGCACGTTCCACGCGTCGCCGTGCTTGCCGGCCAGCGCGAGCCCCTGCTTCTCGCCGGACGCGCCGACCCAGATGCGAGGCGGAGACTGGATGGGCTTGGGGTTGCAACGAGCGTCCTTGAGGTGGAAGAACTCGCCGTCGAACGTCGTCACGTCCTGGGTCCAGAGCAGGCGGATGACCTGGATGGCCTCAGCCATGCGTCGGAGGCGAGTTCCCGGCCCCTCGAACGGGATGCCATAGGCGTCGTACTCACCCTTGTGCCAGCCGGCCCCCATGCCCATCTCGAGGCGACCGTTGGAGATGTGGTCGATGGTGGCGGCCGCGTTGGCGAGCACCGCGGGATGCCGGTAGCCGGCGGAGTACACGAGCGACCCCACCCGCACGCGTTCCGTCGTGGCCGCCAGCGCAGCATGGCACGCGACCGCCTCGAAGCAGTCGCCGTCCTCGGGCGAAGGCGCGGGGTAGAAGTGGTCCCACACGCTGACCCAGTCGAAGCCGAGGTCCTCTGCGGTGCGCCACACGTTGCGCAGCTCTGGCATCGTGCACTGCTGGGGGCCGACATGAACACCGAATCGAACCGGCTGGGCAGTCATGGCCCGACCCTACGGGTGTTAGGCAAGCGAGCACAGCCCGCACATCGGAGACCGAACGCAATGCAGATACCGCCGCGCACCATCCTCGCCCTGTCATCTGGCCGCCACGGCGTGGAAGGCCATACGGGGTGGGGCCTCCAGTGGTTGCTGGTCGAGAGCGGGCGCCGCGACGCTTTGGCCGTGGTCGTTGACGCCGGGTGCGCCGGGGAGCTCGTGCCATGACCGTCGGGGATGTGCTCGCAGGCCTCGCCCCGCCGGCGACGTCGTTCGCAAGCGACAACACCGCAGGGGTCGACCCGGCGGTGTTTGCCGCGCTCGCAGCCGCCAACACCCCCAAGGCGCTCGCCTACGGAGCGGACGACCTGTCCGCTGAAGGTGTTGCTGCGTTCAGAGAGCTGCTCGGGATCCCCGCCGAGGTCCTGTGGTGCTGGGGTGGGACGGGCGCCAACGTCGTGGGGCTCGCAACGATGCTGGCCCCGTGGCAAGCCATCATCTGCGCAGACACCGCGCACATCGTGGTCGACGAGTGCGGCGCCCCCGCACGATTCGGGGGCTCAAGCATCATCCCGGTGGCCACGCCGGACGGCAAGCTCGTCCCCGCTTCCATCGAAAGGTACGTGCACTGGCAGGGCAGCGCGCATCATCCCCAGCCCGGTGCCATCTCCATCAGCCAGGTCACGGAGATGGGAACGGTGTACTCCCGGGACGAGCTGGCTGCGCTCGCTGAGACCGCGCACGCGCACTCCATGCTCGTTCACCTCGACGGCGCCCGCATCGCCAACGCGGTGGCCTCGACCGGCTGCGATCTGGCATCGCTCGTCGTCGAGACCGGCGTCGATGTGATGACGTTCGGGATGACCAAGAACGGCGCCATGTACGGCGATGTCGTGTTGTTCCTCCGTCCGGAGCTGGCCCGGGCCGCGAAGTTCGTCCACAAGCAGGCGGCGCAGCTGCCATCCAAGACGAGGTTCGTCGCAGCGCAGGCGCTCGCCCTCCTCGACGGCGACCGTTGGATCGAGAACGGCCGCCATGCCAACGCCATGGCACAGCGGTTGGCCAACGCCGTTGGGGCCATCGGTGACGTCCGCCTCGATGGTTCCCCTCAAGCCAACGCGGTGTTCGCCCGGCTGGCGACCCCCGCCTGGGAGGCGCTCCAGGAGTGGTCGTTCTTCTGGCCGTGGGACCGGGCCACCGACCACGTTCGCTGGATGACGAGCTTCGCCACCACCAGGGAGGATGTCGATGTGTTTGCGGCGGCCGTGATGGCTGCAGTCGCGGCCTGAGGCTTCAGCCCAGGATGTTGACAGCTCGCGCGATCACGAGTCCGACGGTGCTGAGCGACACCGCTGATTGCAGCATGAAGGTCAGCTTTGCCCATGCGGTGAGGGGCAACACATCGGTCGGGCTGAAGGCCGTGGCGTTGGTGAACGATGTGAACAAGTAGTCGATGAAGGTTGGTTCCCAGTCTGGCGGGGCCATCTCTGGCGACGTCATCTGCGGAAACAACAGGTCGGGGTAGCACGCACCGCCACGGGCGCGGGCGATGGCGCCGCCGCGGTCGAGCTCCCAATACCAGAGGGCGAAGCACAGGACGTTCGTCGCCCACACCGCCGCGCCACTGGCGAGGAGCGGACCGGCGGTCTGTCCGAAACGGCCCTGCACCAGCTCGTCGATGAGACGCGCGGCAGCGACCGCGTTGCCGAGGCTGATGGCACCGGTCAGTGCGATGGATGCTCGGCGCAGCCACAGGGAGCGGCGACCCATGCGCATCGGGTTCGCGGCGATGATGCCGACGAGCAGCGCGACCTCAAGGCCCGCAAGCGCGCCTCGAACGGCCGGCTCCATGCCCAGCCGCTTCGGCACCACGACCTGCAAGCCGATGGCCAGCAGGATCGCGATGCTGACGGGGGTGCGTGCCTCTGGCTCTGTTGCCCTGCGCCACGCCGGCTCGTGGGGGCGTGCCGGGCCGTGTGTCGTGGGGCCGCCTGTCATCGGGAGGTCTGTCATCGGGAGGTCATGACGCCCCGCCTGCGATAGGCAGACCGATCATCCGGGCGGTCAGCCGCATGGCGTGGAGGAAGAACGCCTCATTGTCGCTGATGAGGTTCTGGTGTTGGCCGAACAGCTCGAAGGTGATGGCGCCAAACAGGTGCGTGCGGGCTGCGAGCCCGCGGAGGAACACGCCATCGGAGAGGTCGGTGTCGAGCGTCGCTCGCATGGCATCGAGATCGGGCAGGAGGGCCGCAGGCGGGGGAACATCGTCGAGTGGTGGGGTGGGGGCGAGGCCGTGGAGAGCGGCGGTTTCGACGACGAGGCGCACCATCGCCAGCGACACCCGCGTCGCCGGGCCGATGGTGTCTTGGGGAGCTGCGTACCCAGGCACCGGAGATCCGTAGACGAGCGCGTACTCGGCCGGATGGTGCAGCGCCCACCGACGCACGCCACCGCAGAGGCCGAGCCATCGACCCGTCGGGTCGTCGGGCAACCCCGATGCCATGCCAACCTCAGCCGCCGCGCCGATGTCGTCGTACGCATCGATGATGAGGGCGGTGAGGAGGTCGTCACGGCTGGGGAAGTAGCGGTAGACGGCGGACGAGACCATGCCAAGCTCTCGTGCGACGGCCCGCAACGACAGCCCGCTCGCGCCTTCAGCGGCCAACTGACGTCGGGCGGTGTCTTTGATGGCGAGGGTGACCTCAAGGCGCGCGCGCGCCCTGGCGCCGCGGACGACTGGCTCCGCCGACTGCACGGCCGCAGCATGTCACGCTCGGCCGGCGGCCAGAGAGCAGTGATCCGACGGCGCGTTCGGGTCAACGGCCTGCGACCACCTCGGCGGATGTCGTGAAGCGGGCGAGGGCGTCCGGGAGCGGAACCACGCCCAGGCCGGGTCCCGTCGGCACCGCCAGCTGCCCATCGGTGAGCACGAACGGTTCGGTGAGGTCTTCGGTGTAGAAGCGGTCGGAGCCGCTGGTGTCGCCGGGAAGCGTGAAACCGGGCAGGGCCGCGAGGGCGACGTTTGCAGCCCTCCCGAGGCCGGTCTCGAGCATGCCGCCACACCACACCGGCACGCCGTGCGCCTGGCACACGTCGTGCACGCGCACCGCCTCGAGGTAGCCCCCAACGCGGCCGGCCTTGATGTTGGCGATGGCGCAGGCACCAAGGCTGATGGCCGCGGCGGCCGTGCGGGCCGAGGTGATCGACTCGTCGAGGCACACAGGGGTGGCGATGCGCGTGGCGAGCTCTGCATGGCCGAGCACGTCGTCCTCGGGGAGCGGTTGCTCGATGAGGAGCAGGTCGTAGGGGTCGAGCATGGCCAGGTGGCGGGCGTCGGCGAGCGTGTATGCGCAGTTGGCGTCGACCTGCAACGGGAGGTCGCCGATCAGGTTGCGGACGGCGGCCACCGGCTCGACGTCCCACCCCGGCTCGATCTTCAGCTTGATGCGCTTGTAACCGGCCTCAAGGTAGATGCCGACCTCCTCGAGCAGCTGCGGCAGCGTGGGCGAGATGCCGACGCTGACGCCGCAGTCGACATGGGTGACGGTGGCACCGAGGTGGGCGGCGAGGCTGCGGCCGACGGTGCGCAGCTCTGCGTCGAGCACAGCCATCTCGATGGCAGCCTTCGCCATGGGGTGGCCGTGGAAGCACCTGAGGATCGGGCCGACCTGCGCCGCCGCGCCTGCGCCATCCGGCGCGCCGAGCTGGCCAGCGGCCAGGAGGCGGGGAACGAGGAAGTCCCGCATCACCTGCTGCGCCCCGCCGGCGGTCTCCGAGCTGTAGACGGGCTCCGCCATCGCCACGCACTCGCCCCACCCGGTGACGCCGTCGGACGTTGTGATGTGCACCAGCAGGGCATCCCGTGCCGTCTGCGTGCCGAACGACGTCCGAAACGGCCGCACCAACGGCAGCGCGACCCGCACCAGCTCGACCTCGCGAATGATCACCGCCGGTGACGGTATCCCGACCGGGCCCCAGGCGTGCGCCGAGCCTTGGCGCCACGCACCGTGACTGGTGGCCTGCTTGGTTTGAGACCTGCCGGTGGGTGACAAGTTGTCATCGGCGGCGGCGGCGGCGGCGGCCTGTGCGGTCACGATCGTGACCGAGTCGAAGAGGTCAGCTGTGGCGCCGCGTCTCGTACGAGCGGCGCGGGGGTCGTGCTCGCTGCTGACATCGGCCGCGTGCGGGAACAGACCGTCTTGGGGTGCCTACTGGCATCGACGGTCGATTTCCGCACGTGCGTCGCGGTGGGCGTGCGGAACGAGACCGTCCTGCAAGCGACCGATCCCACGATCGTCGCCTTCCGCACGCGTCAGCAGCGAGAGAGAGAGGCGTGCGTGCCGTCGCACTCGTGGTTCGTTGAGTCTTGTTTGCGCGCCACGGCCCCGGAGCAGCTGCGGATCGCGGTGCAGGCCGGCGACGGCGCACGCGGTCAGCGCGGCGGAAGGCGCAGCCCGACCTTGGTGCACACAACCTCGAAGCCCGCGCGCCGGAGGTTGCGCTCGGAGGTGCCGGCGGGGACGGTCGTGGCGACGGCGACGTCGCACCCGAGGTACGCCGCCGCGTTAAGGCGGTGGCGGATGAGCTCGGACTGGACGCCCCGGCCGCGGGCAGAGGGGATCGTCGCCATCGCTCCGAGGAGGCCGACGCCGTCGACGACCGAGAGGCGGGCGACGCCGACGGGCGCGCCGTCGATGCGAGCGATGTAGTGCGTCGTTGCGGGGTTGGCGCGCGACGCGCCGCTGTACTCGTCGCTGATCGCACGGCGCTCTGCGTCGACGATGTCGGCGCCGATCGTGTCCTGCCACACGCGGAGGGTCGCCGCGTCGTCGACCTGCGAGACCTGCACCGTCGAGGTTCGGTCCTCGTCCCAGCTGCGGAGCGTGCTGATAAAAGGGACAGCGACCCCGTCTCGAGCGTCCGGACCGCGGCGAACGCGTTGCCGGCGCTCATCGTCGCCTGTGTGATCAGCACCCTCCGAGCACCGGCGCGCGAGCTGGGTGCGGAACCACGAGGCGGCGTAGCCGCGCCCGCCGGCGACGGTGAACAGCGACGCGTCCGCCCACGGGCACGCCTCGATCTCGGCTGGCACGCCGGCCGCGATGCTCGCGGCCTCGAGCGCGGCGAGGTCGTCGTGCGTGACCGCGCCTGCGAAACCGAGCCCGAAGGCGCGGTTGACGTAGCGACCGGCGCCGAGGAGCACTGCGTATCCGCCGGCCATCGGCACCACCACAGCGCCAGACAGATGCGCGGCGACCGCGACCTCATGCGCCGCCGACGCGGCCTCGATGCGGGCGACGAGCGCGTGGTCGAGGATCAGCACGACCGGCTCATCGCGAGAGGACGACCGGCACGCGGATGCGGCGGACGTCGAGGCGGTGCTCGATGAGGGCGATGTAGTCGGCGGATCCGTCGCACAGCACCGCACGGCGGCCGAGGGCACGGCACACCGCACCCGTCGTACCCGATCCGGCCATGGGGTCGATGACGAGATCGCCGGCGACGGTGGCCATCTCGACGAGCGGGCGGTACACCGCCTCTGGCTTCTGGCTCGGATGGCCGGTCTGCTCGTTCCGGCCGATGAAGCCGACGAGCAGCCCCGCCTCGATCACGCTGGGCGGGCCGGGCAGGTAGCGCAGCTTGCCCTCAGCCTGCTTCGCCTTCTGCGCCTCGTTCATGAAGTGCTCCGGGTGCATCGTCGCCCCCGGCCGGACGAGATGGAGGCAGGCGTTCTGCGCGCTGCGCCAGCCTCGGATCACCGATGGGTTGTTCTTGTAGAACCACGTCAGCCACGCCTCGAGCCGCAGCGGTTCGGGGAAGCGGCCGATGAGGCGAGCGACGATCTCGGGGAAGCCCCAGAGGTAGGTGTGGTCGACCAGGCGTGCGGCGTGCGCGAGGAGTCTGAGCAGTGCCGCGTCGTACGCCGCGTCGTCCTCGAGCCCGCCGAACCCCTTGTTGTACCAAGGGTCGAGCATGCACAGCGTGGCCCCGAGGTCGAGCTCGGCGCACAGCCCGAGCGAGACGTCGGCCCGCAGTGGCGACAGCACGGCGACGCCGTCGGCCTCAAGCGCGTCGAGCACTCGCTGTCGCAGCGTCACGAGCGCTCTGGTGCGCGCCGCCGTCGTCATCGGTGGAGGACCGTAGGCGGCGGGGAATAACCGACCTTGCCAGTCGACTTTCATCACAGGCGGACCTAGAGTGGCCCGCAGTCGTGCCCGACCGGCGCGAACCGAACGTCTTGGAGGACACAACATCATGGCACTGCGCCTGGGCGACGACGCCCCCGACTTCACCGTCGAGACCACCGAGGGAAAGGTCAACCTCTACGAGTACCTGGGCGACGGCTGGGGGGTCCTCTTCAGCCACCCGAAGGACTTCACGCCCGTTTGCACGACGGAGCTCGGCACCGTGGCTCGCCTCAAGCCAGAGTTCGAGGCGCGCAACACCAAGGTGCTGGGCGTGTCGGTCGACCCGATCGAGGACCACCACCGCTGGGCCAAGGACATCGAGGAGACCCAGGGCACCGCCCTCAACTTCCCTCTCATCGCCGACCCGGACCGCACCGTCGCCGACCTGTACGACATGATCCACCCAAACGCCAACGACACCCTCACGGTGCGTTCGGTCTTCGTCATCGGTGCCGACAAGAAGATCAAGCTCACGCTGACCTATCCGGCCGCAACCGGCCGCAACTTTACCGAGATCCTGAGGGTCATCGACTCGTTGCAGCTGACCGCCAAGCACAAGGTCGCCACCCCAGCCGACTGGAAGCAGGGTGAGGACGTCATCATCACGGCCGCCGTCAGCAACGAGGACGCCGAGAAGGTCTTCCCCGGTTTCACCACCATCAAGCCCTACCTGCGCACCACCCCGCAGCCGAAGTAGGCGCCGGGAGCACGCCTGCTCGGCTTCGGCCGGGCGGGCGTCTTCTTTCCTTCAAGGTGGCCACACGGTGTCCGCTTCTGTGGCGCACGATGCGCCGCATGACCACCGCCACCTGCGAACCCCACGGGATAGCCCTCAAAGACGGTCTGGGGGGTTTCTGGGGGAGGGTCGATCGCGGTGTGCTGTGTGCATGACGAACACCGCAACCACCACCACCCCCGCCGCATCTGTGCCGCCCAACCCGACGGGCGCCATCGCCGCCGGGACCTGGTTCAACCCGATGCACGCAGAGCGCCTCCTCACCCCCGAGGTGCTCGGCTGGCTGGACGAGGCCGAGGCCGCACAGCTGCACCCGGCCGTCGTCGCCGACCGCTTGCGTCGTCAGCAGGGTTGGGTGCCCGAGGCCGCAGCCGCGGTGGCGGAGCGCTACCGCCTTCGCTTCGACGAGCACGGGCTCGGCTACTTCGCGCTGCTCTGCTCGACCGGGCTCACCGCACTCGGTGCGGCCACCTCCGCCCACATCGCCCTCAACGGCATGACGGGCACCATCGACCGGCCGGCGCTGGCGTTCTGGCTCACGGTCGGCTTCTGCGCCGCGCCGTTCGCGGCGTGGTCGCACTGGTGGGCGAAGGGCGTCGACGCGGATGACCCGGCCGCAGTGTGGTCCCGCCAGCGACGGTCCTACGCGACGCTCCTGCAATGGACGGCGGTCGTCGTCGGCATCGCCCGCTTCTTCGAGTTCGTCGGCCGGCTGATGTTCTCGCTCACGGGAGCCACCCCGCTCACGAGCACGGCCATCACCAAGGGTGCACTCAACGTGGCGGTCACCTGCGCCATCGCCCTGCCCATCGGTGTCTGGGCCTACTGGTTCGGTCACCGCTTCGATGACGAAGACCCCACCGCGAAGCGCCGCCCCAGCCGCAGGGCGGTCGCGGCCGGGGCGAGCCGCTGAACCCCGCGAGGCCGGCGCCGCCGCGCCCTGCGCCCGACGTGCGAACATCGTCGGTCGTGGAGCGCGGCGTTCTCGTCGGGGTCAGCGCACTGCGCGCCGCCCTGTGGCTGTGGGTCGCCGTGCTCACGATCATCAACCTCGACGGCGATCGCCACCCGGTGGTCGCCGTCGCCGCCGTCACGGCCATCGGCGCCGCCACGGCCGCCGCCGCGATCGCGCCGCGCGGTAGGTCGTGGCGTCGGGCGCTCACCTGGCCGTTCGTGGTGGGCGAGCTTGCCGCCGGTGCCTTCGCTCTCGTCGCTGACGCCGCAGTGGGACAGGGCCGGCGCACGGGGGTGGACCTCACCGGCAACTGGCCGATCGCCGGCATCATCGTGGCCGCCACCGCCACCGGCCCCGTCGGTGGTGCCGCGGCCGGGGCTGGGCTCGGCACGTTCGGGCTCATCGCCGTTGCGCTTGACCCGCCGGTCGCGGGTCGCATGACGAGGGAGATCATCGGTGCGGTGTCGGCGATGCTGGTGTGGATGGCCGTCGGCGCCGCCACCGGCTGGATCGTGCGGGTGGTCAACGCCACCCGCGACGAGCTGGCAGAGGTGCGGGCCCGGGAAGACGTCGCCCGCCGTCTCCACGACGGCGTCCTCCAGGTGCTGGCACTGGTCGAGCGGCGCACCACTGACCCTGAGCTCGCCCGCATCGCTCGTGAGCAAGACCTGGCCCTGCGGGCGTATCTGGTCGGCGACCACGAACGGCCCGACGACCTCGGTGCGGCGCTGCGAGCGATCGCCGCAGAGCTGGAGCGCAACACCGGCGTGCGGGTGCGGCTGTCGCTCTCCGATGACCTGCCCGAGCTCAGCCAGCCGGTGCTCGAAGCGGTCGTCGGCGCCGTCGGCGAGGCCCTCACCAACGCCTCCAAGCACGGTCATGCCGCCGAGGTGGTGGTGTTCGCCGACGAGGCCGACGACGAGGGGCTCGAGGTGTCGGTCAAGGACGACGGCGCTGGCTTCGACCCGGCCGCGGTGCATGAAGGCTTCGGGATGGCCCGCTCGATCCGTGGTCGCATCGCCGACGTCGGCGGCACGGTCGAGGTGCGCAGCACGCCCGGCGACGGCGCCGAGATCTCGCTGTGGCTCCCGACGCGCGCCAGCATGCGAGCATGAGCGGCATGGGGACCATCCGGGTCGTGCTCGCCGACGATCACCCGACGGTGCGGTCCGGCCTGCGCGCCGATCTCGGGGTTGGCTTTGAGGTGGTCGCCGAGGCGGGCGATGCCGATCAGGCCATCGCCGCCGTCCTCGAGCACAAGCCCGACCTCCTCGTCTGCGACCTGCACATGCCAGAGGGCGGCGGGCTTCGGGTGGTAAAGGACCTGCGCGCCCGCCTCGGAGATGACGTGCGGATCGTCATGTTCACCGTGTCAGAGCACGAGCGCGACCTCCTCGACGCCGTCGCCGCCGGTGCGTTCGGGTACCTGGTGAAGTCGACGCCTGGCCCCGAGGTGGCCGCCGCGCTTCGGCGGGCTGCGGCGGGAGATCCGCCGTTCTCGCCCCAGCTGGCGGCACTGTTGCTCGGCGAGTTCCGTCGCGCCGCGAAGGCCGCTACCGGCCAGAACCCGCTGTCAGAGCGCGAGCGCGAGGTGCTGCGGCTCGTGGCGAAGGGTCACACCTACAAGTCGGTCGGGGCGGAGCTGTTCATCGCAGAGAAGACCGTGGAGAACCACGTCCGCAACATCCTCGGCAAGCTCCACCTCTCCCGCCGCGCCGAGCTGGTCCGCTGGGCTGCCGACCACGGCCTCTGAAACCTGAGGAGTCGTCGCGCGTCGACTCGATGATCCGGCTCGAGCGCCTTCGCCCCGGGACGGTCCACCGCCTTCTTGAGATCGGCCGCACGCCCGACCCGGCGCCCTACGTCGAGGAGGTCGAGTCGTTCCTGTTCGGCCGAGGCGCAGCGGACGAGCGAAACCTCGTGATGCGTTGCATCTCGACGGAGGTCTCGGGCGATGCTGGTGTCACGGATGGCAGGGGGTACGTCGCGTTCCTCGTCGATCGCTGAGGCCCCACCGGCTTCATCGGTCGCCGGGTTGGACGAGGCCGGCTTCGTAGGCGAGGACGACCAGCTGCACGCGGTCGCGGCAGGCGAGCTTGGCGAGGCAGCTGCCGACGTGGGTCTTGACGGTGGCCTCGCCGATGAAGAGGCGAGCGCCGATCTCGGCGTTGGAGCGGCCGGCGGCGACCTCGATCAGAACCTCGCGCTCCTTCGGGGTGAGCACCGCGTGCCGTCGATCTTCCATGCCGACGCGCCGCCTCCCGCCCAGCTCTTGGACGAGCCGCTGGGTGATCGACGGGCCCAGCAGGAGGTCACCGTGGGCGACGGACCGGATGCCCGCGATCAGCTCGGCCGGTGGCGTGTCCTTCAACAAGAACCCGCGAGCGCCGGCCTGCAGTGCGGTGTGGACGTACTCGTCGAGGTCGAACGTCGTGAGGATCAGGACGCGAGGGCCATCGTCACCCGGGTGCGCGGCGGTGATCTGACGGGTTGCCTCCAGCCCGTCCACCACTGGCATGCGGACGTCCATCAGGATCACATCTGGTCGCAGGTCGGCAGCGGCGGCAACCGCTGCCGCCCCGTCGGCGACCTCGCCGACGACCTCAAGGTCGGACTGCGCGCCGAGGATCATTGCGAACCCGGCGCGCACCAGCTCCTGATCGTCGGCGACGAGGAGACGAAGCACGGGGGAGGTCACGACGGCGCACCCTCGCGCGGGGCCGGGAGGGCGGCAAGGACGCGCCAGCCGGGAAGGCTTGGGCGGGGACCCGCCTCGAACGTGCCGCCGAAGAGAACGGCCCGCTCGCGCATGCCGATCACGCCGTGCTGGCCACCACTGAGCGCCAGCCCGGAGCGGTCGCCGTCCCCGTCGTCGACGACCTCGATCGTGACCGTTTCGTCTGCACGTCGCACGCGCACTGTGACGTGCGCACCAGTGCCAGCGTGGCGAAGAGCGTTCGTCAACGACTCCTGCACGATCCGGTGCACCGCCAGCGCTGACGCGGCCGGGAGCGCCTCCAGGCCGCCGTCGATGTTCGCGTCGACGTGCATCCCGGCGCGTCGGGACCCGTCGATCACGTCGTCGAGCGCGGCGATGCCGGGCAGCGGCGCCGACTCGGTCGGACGCGCGTCGCGGATGATGGCGAGGAGGCGGCGCAGCTCGACGAGGCCCTGACGGGCGGCGCGCTGGATGTCACCGAGAGCCCGCGCCGCTCGCGCGGGGTCCACCGCTATGACGGCCTCCGCGCCGGCCGCCTGCACCGCGACCACGCTCAGCTCGTGGGCGACGATGTCATGCATGTCGCGGGCCAACTTCGCTCGCTCCTCATCGACGATCTCGCCCTCGACGTCACGCCGCACACGCTGAGTCGCAGCGGCCGCGTGCCGGCTGATCTGGATGGCAAGGATCGGAGCGAGCGCTCGCACGTCGCGAGCGGCGCGCCCCCACCTCGTGCCGCCCCGGCTCGTGAGCCCCGTTGGACTTCCGACGATGGCTGGCAATGCGACGGCGACGGCGAGCGCGGCACCGAGCACCGGCAGCTGTGCGTGCTCGTGGTCGAAGGAGGCGACCAGGCCGCCCCGCTGCCATCCCAGCTCGCGACCGGATGCTGCGACGGCCCCGCGCAGGACGATCGTCGTTGCGGCCGCCGCATTCACGACGAGGGCGACGACACGGTCGTGCTTGCCTCGGCGGACCGTCACCGCGATCTCGACTGCGGCGAAGGCCGAGTCGGCCACGGCCAGCAGCCAGCTCGGCTCGAACCACCGAC
>JAYUDU010000136.1:0-5974 GCA_043739605.1 Acidimicrobiales bacterium
TCCCATTGGTCAACGTGAGAAATTTAGGCTCGTCAGACGCCAACTTCCTCCAGTTCAAAGCTGTGGGAGCGACACTCACAACCAACTGCCCTTCAACGCTCTTTGCGGGCTCTGAATGCAACGTGTTGCTCTCAGGAGGAGCGGCAGGAACGCTGACGGCATCAGCTAGCAATAATGTTTTGGGAAGCGTCGACTTTCCAGCCTATGCAGCAACTCCCCTCGCCAACATGATCGCTTTCTTCCCGAAGGAACTTGACTTCGGCATCCAGACCTCGGCCAGCCCCCCTGCCACGCAAACCGTCACGGTTACAAATCTCGGAACCGCCAGCCAGACCTTTGCCTCCAAGCTTGATGCCGTCAGCAATCCGAAACAGACCGTTTTGAACTGCGGTGACCCTCCCTGGGGGTCACCGCGGTACCGGAAGCCCCAGCACTGCCGCGACTGCGTGGCGCCCGCGCCTCAGGCGCCGACGGTGAGGCGCAGCGTGTTGAGACCGCGCAGCGTGAAGCTGGCCCGCCAGTCCGGCTCTGCGTCGACCAGGTCGATGGTGGAGAACCGGTCGAGCAGCCGACGGAAGGCGATCTGACCTTCAGAGCGAGCCAATGCCGCCCCGATGCAGTGGTGGATGCCCCAGCCGAAGCTCACCGGCATGTTGTCGCTCCGGCCCACGTCCAGTTGGCCAGCCCCTGCGAAGCGGGCCGGATCACGGTTGCCGGCACCCTGGAGCACGATGACCATCTGACCCTCCGGCAGCTCCTCGCCGTCGAGGTCGGCCGCTTCGAGCGCGCTGCGGCCATTCAGCTGGACGGGGCTGTCCCACCGCAGCAGCTCGTCGACCGCGGCGGCGTCGAGGCCGGGATCCTTGCGCCACCGCGCCAGCTCGTTCGGGTGCTGGAGCAGCGCCAGCATGCCGTTGCCGATGAGGTTGGTCGTCGTCTCGAACCCTGCGGCGAACAGCAGGATGGCGGTCGACACGACCTCTTCGTCGGTCAGGCGGTCATCGAGATCGCGTGCCTGGGCGAGCCCGCTCAGCAGGTCGTCGGCAGGCCGGGCGCGCCGCGCCGCGACGAGGTCGGCGAAGTAGGCGCCAAGCGCTTCCTGGGCGTGCATCACCTCGTCGATCTCGTCGGCCGCCAGGATGGGCTCGATGGCTTTGGCCGCGGATCGAACGAGCGGCTGAAACGCCGAACGATCGGCCTCTGGCACGCCGACCAGCTCACCGATGACCGCCATGGGGAGCGGCAATGCGAACGCGCTGATGAGATCGACCTCGCCCGCTTCGGCCATCTCGTCGAGCAGACCGTCCACCAGAGCGACGATGGCGGGCACCAGCGCATCGACCCGTTTTGGCGTGAATGCCCGCGACACCAGCTGCCGCAAGCGGGTGTGGTCGGGCGGGTCGGCGAGAAGCATGTTGTCGGGCCGCCGATCGCGCATCTCCGGCGGCAGCTCGGCACCCCGATCGCCGAACAGACCGCCACGCTGGGCGCCACGGCCGAGGCGAGGATCGCGAAGCACGCCCATGCAGTCGGCGTGCGACGTCACCACGATCGGCCCAAAGCCGGTGCGCCACCGCGGACCCATCTCCCGCATGCGCTCGTAGCGGCTGTACGGATCGGCCCGACCTTCAGGGGTCAAGAGCGTCTCAAGAAGCAGCGCGTCGGCTGCGGAATTGGTGTCGATCGACATGGCGAACCCTCCTTGGTTGCACCTTATGTCGGACGCTCACGTGTCCGGCGCAGCCAGCACCGTCGCCACGAAGTCGACCGTGAGGTCGAGTCGGTCCAGCGCCTCAAGCTGCTCGACACCCTCGGCCGGAGCATTCCAGCGGTACGGCGTCATCCCCCACACCTCGAGGATCTCGGTCTGGCTCTCCAGCGCGATGGGCGCCGTGAGGTGCAGCCGCTCGACCACCGGCCATCCCGGTAGTGCCGGCAGCTCCTCGTCGTGCGGCCGATACTCGCGGTACAGCGTACGACGAAGGCCATCGAGGTGGGCGGCGCCGGGCTGTACGACGAGCGCGTGGCCGCCGGGAGCGAGCACCCGCCGAAACGATTCGGCGTGCACCGGCGACATGATCGAGCACACGAGGCCAACTGATCCGGCAACGGCGGGCATGTCCGGGACGCCGGCGACAACGCAGGTGGCGCTGGCTCCAAGCATGCGGGCAGCGAGGCGGACGCCGGCGACGGAGAGATCGAATGCGACGACCTCCCGTCCCGGTGCCGTCATCGCCGCGGTGAAACTGCCCTCGCCGCAGCCGACGTCGAGCACGCTGGCGGGAGCAAGGCCGGCGACCAGCGCGGCGACGCCGCCGCGAAGCACCTCGTAGTGACCGCGGGAGAGGAACGATCGACGGGCCGCAATCATCTCGCCGTCGTCCCCGCTGCGCTCCTTGCGAGCCTTCCCCGGCCGGAACACGTTGACGTGCCCGCCGCGAGCGCGGTCGAACGCGTGCCCGTTGCCGCAGCGGAACGTGCGCTCATCGGCGGCGGGCAGCGGCTGGTGGCAGACCGGGCACCCGAGGATCGTCACCGGTGTGCCCCGACAACCCCACCCACGATGCACGCGGGGGCACACTGAGCCTGGTCTCGCCCGCCGAGGGTGTGCCCCGAGGACCCTGCCCCCACTGGACGCGACGGCACACTCCTGGCGGCGGCGGTCACCCGGCCCGGGTGCGGCGAAGCAGGGCCTCGAACTCGTCGGGCGTCATCAGCACCGCGCGCGCCTTGGAGCCTTCCGACGGACCGACGACGCCCTTCTGCTCCAACAGGTCCATGAGCCGACCGGCGCGGGCGAAGCCGACCCGCAGCTTGCGCTGCAGCATCGAGGTGGAGCCGAGCTGACTTCGCACGACCAGCTCCATTGCCGCGTTGAGGGCCGCCTCATCATCCTCGTCGACATCGCCGCCGGGCAGCGCCGCGGACAGGCCGCTGAGGCCACTCGGGTCGTCCCCTGCGCCGCCCGCGCCGAGGATCTCCGCCTCGGCGACCTTGGCGTCGTAGGAGTGGATCGTCGCCTGCTTCTTCCAATGACCGACGATGGCCCGCACCTCCTCCTCGCTCACCCAGGCACCCTGCACACGGCGAGCGATGTTGGACGCGGCCTCGAGCATGAGCATGTCACCCTTGCCCACCAGCTTCTCCGCACCCATCTGGTCGAGGACGACCTTGGAGTCGATGGCCGTCGACACGGAGAAGGCGATGCGCGATGGCACGTTGGCCTTGATGAGGCCGGTGATGACGTCGACACTTGGCCGCTGGGTCGCGATGACGAGGTGGATGCCGACGGCGCGGGCCATCTGCGCGAGTCGACAGATGGACTCCTCGACGTCTCGTGCCGCGACCATCATCAGGTCGGCCAGCTCGTCGATGACGACGACGATGAACGGCAGGCGGTTGTACCGAGGTGGCGGGGGGTCGTTGCCCAGCAGGCGGGCCTCCTCGATGCCGACGTGGTCGACGAGCTCGCCCTTGTCGTGGGCCTTGTTGTATCCGGTGATGTCGCGAAAGCCGGCCTCGGATAACAGGTCGTAGCGACGCTCCATCTCGGTGACGGCCCACGCGAGCGCGTTGGCCGCCTTCTTGGCGTTGGTGACGACTGGCGTGAGGAGGTGCGGGATGCCGTTGTACTGGCCGAGCTCGACGCGCTTGGGGTCGATCATGATGAGGCGGACCTGCTCCGGCGTGGAGCGAGCAAGGAGCGAGCTGAGCAGGCTGTTGATGGCGCTCGACTTGCCTGCACCCGTTGCACCGGCGATGAGCACGTGCGGGAACGCGGCGAGGTTGGCGAGCACCACACGACCCGCGATGTCGCGACCGATGGCGACGGTGAGCGGGTGGGTTTCGGCATGCGCGTCGGACGAGCACAGCAGGTCTCCCACCAGCACCATCTGTCGCTTGACGTTTGGCACCTCGACGCCGATGGCGGAGCGGCCAGGGATGGGCGCCTGCAAACGGATGTCGGGTGCCGCCATGGCGTAGGCGATGTCCTTTTGAAGCGTCGTGACCCTGGCTACCTTGACGCCGGTGCCGAGCTCAAGCTCGTAGCGGGTGACCTGAGGGCCCACGGTCATCCCGACGAGGCGGGTCGCGACGCCGTGCTGGGCGAGGGCGTCCTCGAGGGTGCGGCCACGCGCCTCGATGAGCGAGGTGTCGACCTTCTCGGCCTCGCCCCGCACGAACAGATCCAGGCGGGGCAGCTGCCACGGAGTCCCCTCAGCGCCGGGACCGAGGTCGATGGTGAGCTGCTCACCCACGGTCGGCTCGACGGGCAGGGCGATCTTCACCGCGGGGCGATCACCGATGGGGACGAGGGCGATGGCGTTGGCGAGGTCGATCGGCGGCTCGGTCTCGTTGAGCTTCGGCGCTCGGGGGGAACGGGGCTTGTGCGCCACGGGGGCAGGGTCGCCCCGAAAGTCGTCGGCGAGGTCCTGGTCGAACGGTCGAGGACCTGTTGGCGCCTCGCGGCCGGCCTTGGCGCGCGCCCGGGCGGCGCGGTAACCGCCGACGACGGTTTTGCCAACAGACGACGAGCCGTGAGCGAGCGACCGCCACGCCAGGCCGACCGGGGTGCCGGTGAGCACCAGAACCCCACCCAACAGCACGACGAGGAGCACGAGCGTCGCCCCGAAGCCAGACACACCGGTGCGGAGCAGGCCGCCCGAGATGCCACCGACGAGGCCCCCGGCGCTCCGCAAGCGCTCAGGCGTCGCTTCGGAACCGGCGGTGCCGAGGCCTTGACCAACGTGCAGCAGGCCTGCCACGGCAGTGAGGGAGAGGAACGAGCCGAGGCCGATGCGGCCAGCCATGCGGCGGCCCCGGGTACGGGTGTCGTCGGTGGGATCAGCACCGGCATCGGGGTGGCCGTGGCCCATCACCAGTGCCATCCCGATGGTGCCAAGCACGATCGGCACCGGCAGGCGGCCGAGCCCGACGAGATCGCCGAGGATCCGCCGTACGGCGCGCCCCGCCGGACCGGTCAGGTCTGCCCACGTGCCAAGTGCGGCGAGCGCCGCGGAGACGAGCAGGATCAGGCCCCACGCGTCGTCGGGTATGCGGGAGAAGACGCTCGGCCCTTCCAAGGTCACGGGATCCGGTGCCGGCCTCGGCGCGGCACGTTTCGCCGGCGACCTCTTTGCCGGCGCAGCCGCGCCTGAGCCGCCGCCGCTCGCCCGAGCCTGGCGCGGAGGGGACGAACCCGACGTCTTCGGTTCGGAGCGGGCGCTTGCTGTCCGTCCGGAGCCCGATGCAGGAGTAGGTGCACGCGTCGCCACAGTGACCCCAACGCTAACAGTGTCCACACCAACAACACGGGCTGTTGGGCGCACGGGAGCGATGACTCAGCTCATCGAGCGCCTTCGCCGGCGGACCTGCGACACGACGATTGCGGCGGCCGTCAGTCCGATCGCGGCTGCGCCGACGGGAAGCTCTGGCACCATCGGCACCGGTGCGTCAGCGCGCGAGGCGCTCTCGGTGCGGATCGGATAGGTGCCGAGCGGGTTGCTCTGGGGATGCAACACCTCGCGGCCATATCGCAATGCCCAGTACGGAAAGAGGATGTCTGCGCCCGTGTATTCCTTGCCGGCCTCGATCGGCGCGATGTAGAAGCCGCCGGCCTCGTCGATGCCCCGCACGCTGTATGGCGGGCGTTGCCACGCGTAGTCCTGGTGGTGCTCACGCTGATCGACGGGGAGTGGATACAGCGAGCGCAACGTGGCCGAGGAGCCGGGGATGACCCGTTCGACCTCGCCGCCATCGGGGGTGGCGGTGAAGACGTGCACCTCGTCCTCCGGAACGCAGGTGTAGTCGACGCCGCACCGATCGACGGTGTTCTTGGCCGGCTGCGTCGACTCCAGCCGCCGCGCCTGCGCCTGCTCGACGGTGTGCCGGGCCGCGAGGTCGAATCGGAGCTGCTCTCCGGTGATGAGGTAGGTGAGCGACTCGAACTCGGCGTTGACGTCGTCCCTGGTCG
>JAYUDU010000137.1:0-5972 GCA_043739605.1 Acidimicrobiales bacterium
CGCGGCGACGTCGAACTCGTCACAGGGGGTCGGGCGGCCGAGATCGCCGTCGGTCACGGCGCCGATGGCGACGCCGCAGAGGGCGACCGCCCGGGCGACAGCGAGACGGGGGTCGGCTGCGGTGAGCGGTGCGTCGTCGAGCGAGGGGCCGGTGAGGATGTCTGTTGTGGTGGTCATGGGTTACATCCTTGAACGTGAAGTGGCCACCTCCTGTCCAGTTTCCGTGAGAACCTGATCAGATGCGAGCCGATCGCCTCGTCGCCACCCTTCTGATGCTCCAGGCCAAGGGTCGCGTCACTGCGGCCGAGGTCGCAGACGAGCTGGAGGTGTCAGAGCGCACCGCCCGACGCGACCTCGAGGCGCTGTGCCTGGCCGGCATCCCCGTCTATTCGCAGCGCGGGCGCGGCGGGGGCTGGGTGCTCATCGGCGGTCACCGGACCGACCTCACGGGGTTGACCGCGGCGGAGGCCAGGGCGCTGTTCCTCGTCGCCGGGCCGTCGTCCAACGCGTCTCCGGACGTCCGCGCTGCACTGCGCAAGCTCGTAGGTGCGCTCCCAGAGCCGTTCCGCCTTGATGCTGCTGCCGCGTCCACGGCGATCCACGTCGACGCGGCCGCCTGGGGTGGCCAGGGCGACTGGCCGGAGCCGCCGTTCCTCCCCGCGCTGCGCGAGGCGGTCGTGGCCGGCCGTCGGGCGCGCATCGGCTACCGCGATCGCGTCGGGAACATCACCGACCGCGTCATCGACCCGCTCGGCCTCGTCGCCAAGGGCCCAACGTGGTACCTGATCGCGGGCACCGACGCAGGACAGCGCACCTTCCGCGTGTTCCGCGTCACCTCGGTCGAGGTGCTCGACGAGCCCGCCGACCGGCCCGCCGGTTTCGACCTCGCGGAGACGTGGAAGGGGATCTCCGTCGAGGTTGAGGACCGACGTGCTGCCGAGAGCGTGACCATCGTCGCGTCGGCGTACATCCTTCCCGTCCTGCGGGGGATGTTCGGCAACCGCCTGCGCAAGGTCGGCGACGAGCCCGACGAACACCAACGCCTGCGCATCGCCGGCTCAAGCCCCCAGATCCTGGCGTCCGAGCTGGCGGGCTTCGCGGAGCACATCGAGATCGTCGAGCCACCCGCCGCCCGAGCGCACCTCGCGATGCTCGGCCGAGCCCTCGTCGCCCGTTACGTCGCTCGCGACATCGACGCTGACGGTGGCTATTCGAGGCCGTCGAACGCCGGCGGATAGCGCACCTCGCCCCGCACGCCGTCGCCCCAGGCCCCGAGCCGCAGCACCTGCCCCGCCTCGTCGGATGCCCACGCCGGCAGGCTGATGTCGATGCCCAACGGGCGCGCGTGCTCGAAGCCGAATCGGCCGTAGTAGGCGGGGCTGCCCTCGAGCACGATGCAGCGCTCGCCCCGAGCGTCTGTGCGACGCGCGGCTGCACGCACGAGCGCCGACCCGATGCCCCGGCCCTGGGCAGCCGGCGCGACCGCCAGAGGCGACAGCATCGGGATGCGGATGACGCCTTCGGCGGTGTGGAGATCGGTGGCGCTGATCATCACGTGACCGACGATGGCGCCGTCGCACTCTGCGACGAGGTTCAGGTCGGGCCAGGAGCGGTCCGAGGCGCGGATGTCTGCCACCAGCCGGGCAAGCGCCTGGCTCGCGAAGGCGGCGGCGACGACCTCCGCGATCGCGTCGCGGTCGGGCCGCCCCTCGGGCCGAACCTCGACGTCACTCATCGTGCGAAACCTGACGCGGTCCCTTACTTCGTGCCGAGGACCGTGAACTGGAGCACTGCTGCGATCAGGATGAACAGCAGCAGCACGCCGAGGGCGAGGGTGGTGGCAGGACGCACGTCGTCAGACTACGGGACGGATCAGGGCGTTCAAGCCAGCGCCGACAGCACGACGCCGGCACCTGCCCCAACCTCCAGCTCCTCCGCTGCGGAGGTCCGGCTCATGATGATCGCGAGCAACCCGTGGGCGTCGATGTGCACGCCAAGAGCGCCGGCTGGGACATCGTCAAAGGCCACGACCCGCTGCACGATGCGACTGCGACCGGCGTGACCGGCGTCGTGGGTGCCGGTGATGGTGACCTTGAAGCGATCACCGAACGCCGCGACCTCGTCGGGGTCGACGTTCAGCTGGCAGTTGCCGAACCGGTCGACCCACAGCACCTCGGCGTGGATCTCGCCGTCCTCGTCACGGGTGAGCGGCACCAGGCCGGGAAGCAGTGAGCCGGCATCGATGATCGTGCCCAGCTCGGCGAGGTCGACGCCGTTCGCGAGGTGCGCGGCGGCGGGGGCGAACACGTCACGGCCGGCGAACGTCGGACCGGGGGCCTCCAGCTGGAACGCCGGGTTGTTCAGCTCGACCGCCCTGCCTGCGCCTCCACAGATCGACGCCGCCGGGGCAAGGATCCCGTTGTCGGGCCCGAGGAGCACGCTGATGCCGTCACCAACCTCGACGGCGATGGCGCGCCGCGCAGTGCCGACGCCGGGGTCGACCACGGCCATCACCACGCCGGCGCACAGGTACGAGACGCTGCGGGCCAGCGCCAGGCTTGCGCCCCGAACGTCGTACGCCTCGATGCCGTGGGTGAGGTCGAGGACGTGCGCCTGCGGGGCGATCTCCCGGATGACCGACCGCACCACGCCCACCGACTCATCCACCATCCCGAAGTCGGACAAGAAGGTGATCGTGTCGTACGTGCGTCCCATGTCGCCGCGCACGATAGTTCTCCCGTCGGACGGCCCAACCGAGCGGTACGCTTCATGCATGGCGATGGCCGCACCGACGGACGACGAGGTACCGATCAGCTTCGACGCGTTCCTGCTTGCAGAGGCCGCACGCGAAACCAAGCACGAGCTCGTCGACGGCTTCGCCCGGGCGATGGCCGGCGCTTCGTGGCGCCACGGCGCGACCGCTGCGAACATCACGTCGCTCGTGCTGCGCCAGGCACGCGATCAGGGTTGCCAGGCGTTCGCATCCGACATGCTCGTCCGCATCGGCGATCGGGGCTATTACCCGGACGTACTGGTGGCGTGTGGTGGTGGGAGCGATGACCGGTTCACCACCGAGCCCTGCCTCATCGTTGAGGTGCTGTCGCCGTCAACCACGTCGATCGACCGCGGCGAGAAGCTCAAGGCCTACCGGTCGATCCCGAGCGTCGAGACATATCTCATCGTCGATGCGGCCGCCCGGTCGATCGAGGTGTACCAGCGCGCGGGGGACTTGTGGACCTACGCAGAGGTCTCGGAAGACGCAGTGATCGACCTGACCTGCCCTCGGATGCAGATGCACGTCGGCGACGTCTTCGACGGCGTCTGAGGCTCGCCTGAAGAGGCGGACGCTCCGGCGATTGCGCGAGGGTTCGACCGTGCATCGCATCGTGGTCCTGCCCGTCTCACCCGCCGCGGTGGTGACGCTGTGAGCGCCGGCGCGATCGTCGGTGCCGCCCAGGTCGTCCAGCGCCCCGGCGACTGGACCGACCCCGCCGACGCCAGGGGACCCATCCAGCTGATGGTCGACGCAGCGCGCGCCGCGGCCGAGGACGCCGCCGCGCCCGGCCTGCTCGCCCAGGTCGGCTGGATCGGCGTGGCCGGCGGGTGGTTCCGGTACAAGGACCCCGCCCGCCTCGTTGCGGCCGAGATCGGCGCGCCCGATGCGAAGACCGCCCTCGCCGCGATCTCCGGCAGCGCTCCCCAGGAGATGGTCGGCCTCGCCGCTCGCCGCATCGCGGCGGGCGAGCTGGACGTCGCCCTCATCGTCGGAGGCGAGGCCCGATGGAGCGCCCAGCGCATGCAGCGCGACGGGGTCGAGCTGCCGTGGTCGACGTCCGCCGGCGAGGGCGACCCGGAGGCCGTGTCGGGGTTCGACACCGAGATGCTCGCCGAGATGGCGCAGCTGGGCGCGCCAGCCGTGGCCTACGCGCTGTTCGAGGACAGCCTCCGCGTCGCCGAGGGCACCTCGGTCGCCGACCACCGCCAGCACATGGCCGAGCTGTGGGCCCGCATGAGCGCCGTCGCCGCCGACAACCCGTGGGCGTGGGACCGCACCGCCCACACCGCCGACGAGGTCGCCACCGCCACCCCGCAGAACCGCATGATCGCGTTCCCGTACACAAAGGCGATGGTGGCCAACAACACCGTCGACATGGCCTCTGCGGTGATCCTCTGCAGTGCGGAGAAGGCCGCGACGCTCGGGATCTCGGCCGATCGGCTGGTGTTCCCGCACGTCGTGACGACCAGCCGGGAGACCTGGCGGGTGGCCGAGCGACGCGATCTGCACGGTTGCCCCGCGCTGACCGCCGCCGGCCAGACCGCGCTCGACCACTGCGGCATCGACATCGACGACGTCGCCCACGTCGACCTCTACGCCTGCTTCCCCGCCATCGTGCAGCTGTCGGCGAAGGCGCTCGGGCTGTCGCTCGACCGCCAGCTGACGGTCACCGGCGGCCTTGGGTTCGCCGCCGCTCCCATCGGCAACGCAGTCGGTCACTCGATCGCGGCCATGGTGCAGGTCTTGCGCGGCGGCGGCTACGGCCTCGTCCACGGCAACGGCGGCAACGCCACCAAGCACTCGTTCGGCGTCTACGCCAACGTGCCGCCGGCGTCGTTCACGATGCGCGACGTTCAGGACGAGGTCGACCTCCAGCCCCGCCCCGTCTTCGCCGCCGACGCGACCGGCCCAGCAACCGTGGCCGCTGCCACGGTGGTCTACGACCGTGAGGGCCCGAGCCACGTCAGCGCCGCCGTCGACCTCCCGAGCGGCGAGCGCGGGCTCGTGTCCTCGAAGGACGCCGACCTCATCGCCGCGGTCCTCACCGACGGCCTCACCGGCACCTCGGTCGTCCTTGCCGGCGACGGCACCGCTCTGCCAACCTGACGCCGCTCGCTCGTACCGCATCTCGCTTCTCTGGACGGGTTGCAGTTCACGCAACCGCACCGTCCATGGCCTTCTAGGCGGGCCGGGCAAGCACCGAGATGGGGACCGCCCAGCAGCGATCTCCGAGGGGGATCTGCTGCTCACCGAGGTGCACGACAAGCCCACGGGCGAAGCGCGCGCCGATGCGCTCGCGCATCGCTGCGAGGTGACGGGCGTCGCTGCGGCTCGGCGTTGCCGTCGCCTTCACCTCGATCGCTGCGATCCTCCCACTCCGCTGGTCCTCGACCACGATGTCGATCTCCCCACCGTCGCGGTCGCGGTAGTGGGCGAGCGTGTAGCGGCCGTCCGTCCAGCCGAGCTGCTTGGCAAGCTCACCGACGACGAACGTCTCGAGCAATGCTCCGAACATCGGCCCGTCTCCCTGCTCACCGGTCAGCGCAGCCACGAGCCCGGTGTCGGCCACCACGACCTTGGCATGCCTCTTCGCTCGTGTCGTTGCGCTGGTCGCCCACGCGGGGATGATCCGCACGAGGTGCAGCGCCTCCAACATCGTCACGTATCGGGCCACCGTGTCACGGCTCGCGCAGGCATCGCGCGCGAGGTCGGCGATCACCAGCTCCCCCGACGTACGAGCTGCGATCAGCCGCAGCACCGAGCGCAGCAGCAACTCGTCGCGTAGGTCGGCCAGCGGTCGCAGGGCCTCCCGCGTGACGACGTCCCTGAGGTACGCGTCGAACCACGCTGCCCGGCGAGACCAGCCCTCGATCGCATGCACCTCTGGATATCCACCGGTCGTGATGCGAGTGACCATGCTCGCTCGATGCCATCGCTCGAGAGGGGGCCCGGGCCACGCCGCGTCGTCGAACAGCGCGTCGACGAAGCCCTCGCGATCACCGGTCAGCTCTCCAACGGAGAGCCCTTCCAGTGCGACGCGACCTGCGCGCCCGGCGAGCGTCTCGACAACGCCACCGGCGGCGAGGAACGACGTCGAACCCGTCAGAACGAACTGACCCCGCGTGTTGTCGTGGTCGACGATTCGCTTGATGGAGAGGAGCAGATCGGTCCCGGCGCGCTGGAACTCGTCGATCAC
>JAYUDU010000138.1:0-5964 GCA_043739605.1 Acidimicrobiales bacterium
GCCCGCCGCAGGAGAGACCCCGCCCGCAGCGAGGACGGTCGTGATGAGCGCGGCGATGCCGCGCTCGGCCAGCAGGTCGAGCAGCGGCTGCGTCGTCGCGTCGCGGAGCGAGTAGCACCACACCGCGAGGGGCCTCGCACCAACGGCGGCGACCGCGTCGCACAGGTCGTCGACGAAGCGCGTGTTCCCAGCCACCAGGTGCGCCCGGTAGAAGACGATGCCGATGAGCGGGCGGGCGTCGCCCGCCGGAGCCCCGGGGTCGTCGCGCCATACCCCGAACGGCCCGATCTCCGCGGGCGGCTCGAAGCCGAACCCTTCGAGGAGGACGGTGTCTGCGACAAATCGGAGCAGCTGGGCGAGGTTGGAGGGACCGCCGTTGACGAGGTAGGCGAACGCCTCGGTGAGGATGCCGGACGGCACCGTCGAGAGCGACGTCAGCTCTGCATCGGGCACGGCCTCGCCCGCGACGGCCAAGAACGGGATGGCCAGCTCGACGCACGCCGCTCTGAGGCCGTCGAACCGATCCCACGCCTTGCGCCCTCTGAGGAGCCGAACGATGACGCACCGCACGCCATCAAGGCTGGGCAATCCATCCATCGTCCACGGCTGCGCGGCGCGGATGCGAGGGAAGCCCTGCGGCAACGCCTCGACGGCGGTGCGCAACGCGAGCACCTCGGTGTCGACGTTGGTGATGAAGAGGATGGACGGGCGCAACGGGCCGCCGTGGTTGGTCTCGATCGTGCTCATCTGATTGGGGAGACGGTAGCAGCGGCTGATGGGGCCGCTACCCTGCCAGGGGTGCGCCGGCTGCTGCTGCTCGCCGGCACCACAGAGGCCCGTCTGTTGGCGCACGCGCTCGCGGCCCGCCCCGATCTCGACATCACCGCATCACTTGCCGGGCGCACGGCTGATCCCGTCGGGCTCGGCGTTGAGGTCAGGACCGGCGGCTTCGGCGGCACCGCTGGCCTGACCGAGCACCTCCGCTCCAGGGGTGTCGAGATCCTCATCGACGCCACCCATCCGTTCGCTGCGGTGATGCCATGGCACGCGCAGCGCGCCGCCTCGGCGCTCGCCGTCCCGCGGCTGCGGATCCTTCGCCCCCGATGGACCGAACGACCCGGCGATCGTTGGACGCACGTGGCGACCATCTCCGATGCGCCCGAAGCGCTCCTCCGAGTCGGCGCGACGCGCGTCCTCGTGACCACGGGACGCACCGACCTCGGACCGTACGCAGCCATGACCGGGGTTGCGTTGTTCGTCCGCTCCATCGAACCGCTTCCGGTCGGTGTCGTGCCGCACGCAGTCGCCATCCTCGACCGGGGTCCGTTCGCGATCGACGCGGAGCGGACACTCCTCACCACCAACCGAATCGACGCCATCGTCACCAAGGACAGTGGCGGCGACGATGCCAAGCTGGTCGCGGCTCGCGAGCTCGGCATCCCCGTGGTCGTCGTGGACCGTCCGTCGAGCCCACCCGGACCGATGGTGGCCGACGTGCCGGCCGCGCTCGCGTGGCTCGCCGACCTGCTCATGCGCTGATCCCACCGCCGGAGCGCCGCAGGGTCAAGCGTTGCGCAGGAACTCGGCCGTGCTGGTCACATAGGCCGTCAGCTCGCCGGCGTCTGAACGAGCCAGTCCCTGGGTGGTCGCAACGTCGATGGCGGCCAACATGTGCGTAAGCCACGCGTCGCGTTGCGGCTCGCCGATGACGAACGGAGCGTGACGCTGGCGGAGCCTGGGGTGCCCTCTGGCCGCGTCGTATGCGGGCGGCCCACCCCAGTACTGCCCGAAGAACAGCGCGAGCCACCTCTGAGCCTGCGCGTACTCCACCGGCTCGTTCGGGTAGAGGGGGCGCAGGAGTGGGTCATCGTCGACGCCACCGTAGAAGCGGGCGATCAGCTCATCGAAGAACGGCTGGCCGCCGACCCGATCGAAGAGCGAGCCAGGGTTCGCGCCGCCGCCCTTGCCGAGGCCAACGCCGATGGACGACATCGTCAGCCGGCGTCGAGCGCAGCGCGCATCTGCCCGATGAGCTGGGCAGCCTGGCTGGCGGAGGCGCCGTCGAGCACCTGGCGCAGCAGGGCCGCTCCCACGATCACCCCGTCGGCGGCCGCGGCCATCTCCACGGCGTGGGCTGGCGTCGAGATGCCGAAGCCCATCATCACCGGCAGGTCTGTCGTTGCCTTGATCCGACGCGCCAGGGTGGCCGCGCTCGCCGCCATCTCGGCGCGTTCGCCGGTGACGCCCATGGTCGTCACGCCGTACACGAACCCGCGGCTGCGCTGGCAGATCCGAACGAGGCGCTCGTCGGGCGTGATGGGGGCGGCCAGGAGCACGGTCGCGATGCCGGCGCTCGTTGCGGCCGCCTCCCACGGAGCGCTCTCCTCGAGAGGCAGGTCTGGCACGATCGCACCGGCTGCGCCGGCACGCGCCAGGTCGTCCGCGAAGCGCTGCCAGCCAGGCGAGAACACGATGTTGCCGTACGTCATCGCAATGATCGGAATTCCGAGGTCAGCGTCCGCAAGCTCCGCCAGGACCTTCGCCGGCGTCGCCCCGCAGTCGAGCGCCCGCTGGCTGGCCTGTTGGATCGTCGGCCCGTCCATGACCGGATCAGAGAACGGGATGCCCACCTCCATCGCATCGGCACCTGCGTCGACGACGGCTCTGGCCAGGTCGAGCCACGAACACGTCGGGGTGTCGAGCCCCGCGGTGACGTAGGGAGCGAGGAGCTTGCGACCGCCGTCGCGCGCGGTGCGCAGCGTCACTTCGAGGGGCACCTGCGTCGTCATCGGCTGCTGGCCTTGAGGCCGATGGGCAGCGTTCGGGCCAGCGCGGCTCGCGCACCGCCGCCAACGTCGTCGCCCAGGATGTGCATGATCTGCTCGACGTCCTTGTCGCCGCGGCCGCAGATGTTGACCACCACCGTCGAGCCTTCGGGCACCGCCTTGCCCGCCTCCCGCATGAGCCACGCCAGCGCGTGCGCCGGCTCGAGTGCTGGGATGATGCCCTCGAGGCGGCTGCACAATCGCACGGCATCGATGACCTCGGCATCGGACACCGACACGTACTGCGCACGGCCGATGTCTGCGAGGTGACTGTGCTCTGGGCCGACGCCGGGGTAGTCGAGGCCAGCCGAAACGGAGTGCGCCTCGAGGACCTGGCCCGACTCGTCCTGCAGCAGCTCGCTGCGCATGCCGTGCACGATGCCCGGGCGGCCCCGACCGATGGCTGCGCCGCCCTCCGGCTGGACGCCGATCAGTTTGGCTTCTGTGTCGACGAAGCCGCTGAAGATGCCAGCCGCAATGGACCCGCCGCCGACGCAGGCGAGGATGTAGTCGGGGTCGGCGCCGTCGAGGATCGCCCGCGACTGCTCTCTGGCTTCGGTCCCGAGCACCCGGTGAAACTCGCGCACCATCCACGGATAGGGATGCGGACCCATCACAGAGCCCAACAGGTAGTGCGAGGTCTCGACGTTGGCGACCCAATCACGCATCGCCTCATTGACTGCGTCCTTGAGGGTGCGCGAGCCCGAGGTGACCGGCCGCACCTCGGCGCCGAGCAGCTCCATGCGAAACACGTTGAGTGCCTGGCGCTCGACATCGACCGCGCCCATGTAGACGACGCACTCGAAGCCGAAGCGGGCCGCCGCGGTCGCGGCCGCGACGCCATGCTGGCCTGCGCCAGTCTCTGCGACGATGCGCCCCTTCCCCATTCGCTGGACCAGCAGGGCCTGACCCAGCACGTTGTTGATCTTGTGGCTGCCGGTGTGGTTCAGCTCGTCGCGCTTGAACAGCACTCGTACGCCGAGTCGCGCTGAGAGGCGGGGCATCTCGGTCGTCGGCGACGGTCGTCCCGCGTAGTCACGCAAGATGTCGTGAAACGACTGAATGAACACTGGGTCTGCCCACGCCGTGATGAACGCTGCCTCTAGCTCGATGCAGGCCGGCATCAACGATTCTGGGACGAAGCGTCCGCCAAAGTCCCCGAAGTAGCCATCGGCGCTCGGGGTGCCCATGAGGCTGGGTCGGGCCGATGGCGCGGCGGGCGGATGTGCCGTCATGCGACGAGCCTCGCCTCAGAGCCCGTCTTCCTGCCAGTCGTACACCGCGGTGCCGCCGGGTCCAAGCGTCGACGCCGCTCCCCCGCGGCCATCGCCCCCCCGCCTCGACGGACGGGCTGCTCGCGCGGCCGCGATGAAGTCCTTGAGCCGAACGGGATCTTTGCGGCCGGGCGAAGCCTCGACGCCGCTGGCTGCGTCGACACCCCACGGCGATGCTGCATTGATGGCGTCGGCCACGTTGTCGGCGTTGAGGCCACCGGCGACGACCAGCTTCATGCCAGTGGGCACGTCGTCGGCCAGTGCCCAGTCGAACGTCTGACCAGATCCGGGCTTTGGGCCGTCGAGCAACACTGCATATGGGTCATAATCAGCGGCCCGGGCGACGCGAGGATCGCCACCAGAGAATCCACAGAACACGTGGAAGATCGCCCGGCGGACCTCCTTGGCCTGCTCCGCGGTGTAGTTGCCGTTCAGCTGCGCCGCGCGCAGACCGGTCGTGCGAACGGTGTGAATGACGCGGCTCGGCACCTCATCCTTGAACACACCGACGGTCATGATCTCGGGAGGGAGCCGCTTGATGATGTCGGCGACGTCGAACGGCCGCACCTGACGGGTGGACGGCGCGAAGATGAAGCCGATGGCGTCCGCGCCCATCGCGATGGCGAGCAGCGCGTCCTCCTCGGTGGTGACGCCGCAGATCTTCACCCACACACCGCTCATGCGCGTGACTCCTTCGCCATCGCCAGCGCTTGGACCAGGCCAGCCGGATCATCCGAACGGACCAACGCCTCACCGACCAGGATGGCGTGATAGCCGGCGTTGGCCAGCCGCGCCGCGGCGTCGACGTGCTCGACGCCGGACTCTGCGACTCGCACGACCGACGTCGGCAGCGACTGTGCGACCCGGATGGCACGCTCGGTGTCGACGGCGAACGTGACCAGGTCGCGCTGGTTGACGCCGATCAGGTCTGCCCCCGAGGCCATGGCCCGTGCCGCCTCTGCCTCGTCGTGCACCTCGACGAGCGCATCGATGCCGACGGCACGCGCCACCGACAAGCAGGCTTCGAGCGCCTCGTCGTCGAGGACAGCGGCGATGAGAAGGCAGCAGTCAGCGCCCATCGCCCTGGCGTCGGCGACATCCCGTGCGTCGACCGTGAAGTCCTTGCGGAGGACCGGGATGGTGATGGCGGTACGGGCCGCGACGAGATCAGCAGCCGAACCGCCGAAGTGCGGCTCGTCGGTGAGCACCGAAACGCAGGACGCTCCGCCGAGCTGATAGGCGCCGGCCAGCACGCCGGGGTCGAGGTGTGGTCGGATGATGCCCTTCGATGGCGACCTGCGTTTGACCTCTGCGATGACGTGGACCCGTGCGTGGTTGCCGGGCGCGGCCACCAGTGCGGAACGGAAACCGCGGGGTGGCGACGTTGCCGACTCGGCGAGCGCCGCTTCGATGACCGCATCGAGTGATCGTGGGTCGGCCGCGGCCCGCCGACGATGGTGCGCGACGATGTGATCGAGGTAGGTCGCCGTGGTGCCCGGCCGTTCGGACGTGATGCCTGGCGTTGCCATGAGCCCTGCATCCTACGGGTGGTCGTGGCTGCGATGACACATCCGTCATCGAACGCGGAAGCACACCACCCATCACACAACGCTCACATCTCCGGCACGGACTGAGGTCACGCATGCGCGACGATGGACCGATGGCGAGCGGTCACGGCACCATCGTGGTCGTTGAAGATGACCCCAACATCGCCGACCTGGTCGACATGTACCTGCGCCAGGAGGGCTTCCGCGTCCTGATCGCCCCCGATGGAGAGCGCGCTATCGAGCTCATGGCGCAGGGGCCTCCCCGCATGGTCGTGCTCGACATCGGCCTCCCCGGCATCGACGGCCTCGAGGTGTGCA
>JAYUDU010000139.1:0-5952 GCA_043739605.1 Acidimicrobiales bacterium
GGTTTGAAGGAGTCCCACCCGCATCACATCACCATCACCAAGGAAGCCCCCAACTACCGCACCTGACCTTCGGTGTGCGCAGCGTCCGATTGGGGTAGCAATGTGCATGCCGCTCGTCCGTCGCATCGCCCGCCCGGCCCTCGCCTCGATCTTTGTGCTCGCGGGGGCCGACTCGCTGCGGGACCCCGAATCCCGGGTGGTCATGGCGAAGGACGCCCTTGAGGGCATCGGCGCCCAAGCTGAGGGAATGGGCCTGCCGTCAGATCCGGTGACCCTCGTCCGCGCCAACGCTGCGGTGATGATCGGCGCAGGAGCGATGCTGGCCGCCGGCAAGGCGCCCCGCCTGTCTGCGCTCGTCCTGGCGGGCACCCTGGTGCCAACGACCCTCGGGGGACACGCGTTCTGGAAGCAGGCTACGGCCGAGGGCAAGGCGAGAGAGGCCACCCACTTCATCAAGAACGTCAGCGTCCTCGGCGGCCTGTTGCTGGCCGCGGTGGACACCGCGGGCGAGCCGAGCCTCGGATGGCGGGCCAAGCGTGCGGCTAAGGATGCGCGCCGCGGGACGACACGCCTGTCGCGCTCGGCTCGCAAGGACGCAGAGCGCCTGGGGAGAGCGGCCCGTACCGACATCGCGCGGGTCGTCGACGCGGCGACGGACGCGGCGCGCTCCGCGGCCGCGTCGGTGCCCGGCCTCTCCTGATCATTCTCGGAGGGCACTACGCCCCGAGGGGTGTCTCAGTCGGTGATGCGGGCCCGTGTGGTGGCCTCTGACACCCGCATGCCGTCGTTGGTGCTCAGTGTCACGACGAGCTCGAGGTCGCCAGGAGAGGCAGGTGCCACGATCGAGATGGTCGCCACGCGCGCGACGCCGTCTGCACCCACGTCGCCGCAGTAGGCCCACGATCGCCAGCCGTCCGGCGACGCCAACGACGCGTCGACCCGCAGCCGTTCGACGGGGGCGCGTTCGTCGTTGACGACGTGGACATCTATCGCCATGGCGTGGCCGGGGCGCACGGCCGGCGGCAGGTCGTCGATGGCGACGATGAGAGGAGCGCACGCGGCGATGATCGCGGCCCACGCCGGCTTGGGGTCGCGGTGGTGGTCGAGCACGCCGAACCCGATGCCCGGCTCCGCATCCGCCAGCAGCGCAATGGTGAAGCCTCCGGTTGGCCGGTACTTCAGGCGGCGGAGGTGGCGGATCTGGCGGTCGAGGCCGTCGACCTGGGCCTCCTGGAGGGCCTCCGCCCACGAACGGGGTGTGGCGTGGCGGTCGGTCGGCACGCGTACCTCAAGGGCGGAGCGGGGGATGCCGCGGCGCCCGAGCGCGTCCCAGTCGACCTTGGACCAGTCGTCGCCAGGGCCCAGCGCCGGGTCATCGAGGGCGGGCGCAGGCGACCCGAGGTCGCCCATGAACCGGCCGATGACGGGCAGCTGGCGCACCAGGGCTGCCAGATCGTCCGCACTGCCCCTCCGCCAGCCCAGGCCGAGGTGAGTGTCGGTGCCCCAGGCGGGATGAGGCAGGACGCCGCTGTGCGCGAGCACCGGTCGGCTGCCGTCCGCCTTGTCCAACGCACGGGACAGCGCGGTGTCGAGCACGGTGCGGTTCCATGTGGGGGCTGCCGAGCGCACGACAGCCCTGAACGCTCCGTGCCACGGCTTCGCCGTGGCCGTGCCCAGTGCGACCAGGTCACCGAGGGGTCGAGGTACGACTGGCTCGTCGTGGGCGCACCACAGCGCGATGGACGGATGGTGGCAGAGGCGATCGACGATCGCCTTGGCGTGGGCGACGGACTGGCGGCGGGTGCCGCGGGCCTGGTTCCAACGGACGGGTAGGTCCTGCCAAATGAGCATGCCGAGCCGATCCGCCGTGGCGTACAGCTCTGGACGGGAGACATGCGCTCTGACGCGGACGAGGTCGAGGCCAGCTTCGCGTGCGAGATGGACGTCCCCCTCGATCAATGAGGGTGAAACGCCGGCGAGGTCTGCGGCGGCGGGGCCAAGGCATGCTCCCTTGAGGAACATGGGCTCGCCGTTGATGGAGAATCGCATTCCCCGCTCGGTCACATGGCGCAAGCCAGTGCGGCGAATGGTGCGGTCGGAGAGCGCTCCGTCCAGGGGCGTGACCTCGACGATCACGTCGATCATCGTCGGTGCTGGCGCCGACCCCGGGAGGAGAGCCCACGGCCACCACAGGCGCGGTTGTTCGACCTTGACCCGCCACGTGACGTCGTTGAGCCCCGCGCCCAGCCGGCGCTCGAAGTCATGTTCCGTCGACGCCATGCCCGGATCGACGAGCGTTCGGAGGTGGACAGAGCCGGTGACCAGCGCATCGAGGGTGGCGGTGATCTCGAGCTGCGCTCGTTCCTCGGTTGCCTCGATGCAACGCACCCTGAGCGCGACGATCGCAACGGGACCGGACTCGACGAGGCGGACCGGCTGCCAGATGCCGCCGGGGTTCCAAGATGGGTCGAGGTGTTGACCGTCTTGGAGCGCTCCCGTGCCGTTGCGTCGCTTACGCTGACCGGACTGGGGCGAGCAGGCCAGCTCGACGGCCAGGACGTGCTCGGACCGCACCCCAAGCGCGTCCGTCACGTCGAAGCGGTGTTGCGCTGCGTAGCCCTCCGCATCGCCCAGATAGGCGCCATCGAGCCAGACATCCGCCTGCGCGCACAGGCCGTCGAACACCAGCCACGAGCGCCGGTTGGCATCCGCGGGCACCGCGGCGTCGAACCGCCGACGATGCAGGACCGGACCGTCGACCTCGGCGAATCCAGGGGTCGTCTGCCAGTGTCCCGGCACCGATGAGCTGGTCCAGTCGGCGTCGTCGAAGTCGGTAGCGGAGAATGCCCTGCGCACCTCGTCGTCCGACGGTGCGATGAGCCACCAGCCGCCGAGGTCCACGGCCCGGGAGGGTAGGCGCTCTGGCGACGGGCTACCCGCCCAGCTCGAAGCGACCCTGCAGGATCCCATGCGTGACGGTGTAGCCGCCTGTCGTCGGCGTGAGGTCGAGCTCGAACGGGCCCGGTCCGAACGAGACCGAACCCACGTTCTTGGTTCCGGTGGTCGTCTCCACGGCGAGCGCGCCCTCGATGAGGAGCATGCCAGGGCCCCGAAGGGCGAGGGGCGCGGGCGCAACGCTCACCGTGACGGCACCGCGCGGATGTACAGCCGCGACCATGCCGGCCGGCACCACCAGCGTGACGCCGTCGCGGGGAAGGGCAAGGCCTGTCGAGCCCACGGCGACCGTCGCTCCGAGTGCGTAGCTGCCAGCCGTCAGCTGGCGGTCGTGGCCGTCGACGCTCCAGATCGGCCCCGTTGGAGTCAGCACGAGGTGGGTTGGCCCCGCGAGATCGAGTGCCCCCGGCCCGCTCATCGGCAGGGGGCGCCCGCCGTCCCAGATGACCGCAGCGGACGTGCCGCCGACGGTGCCGCCGGTCATCTCGACGCCGGTGTCGCCGCGCACGGCGACCATCAGGGTGAGGGGCATCGCAAGCCGCGGCCCGTCGACCCCGTCACCGGTGAGTCGCGTGATGGTGCCGGTGAGGAACGCTTGGTTCGCGGCAGGACGAACCTTCGCAGCTGCGGGAGCGGTACCGCCGGCGGTGGCGTTGGGCCGGCGAGCCGACTCATCGAGCGCGGGGACGTCGTCCCCGGTGCCGAGCACGGCGCTGAGCGACGCGGCGAACGCAACGACACCAAGGGCGAACGCCACGACGGCGACGAGGACGCTCGCTCCTCGCAGGGCGCGCCGCTCCGAAGGCGGGCCGCTCGACATCATGGAGCCGACGGTAGACGGGGCGTTGGCACACCGGACCGCGGAGGCCCCCGTCCTCGCGTACGGTGCCCACATGACCGGTGACGCACCGCAGATCCCATCTGTTCCCTCCGACCTGCCCGCCACCCTCGGAGCGCTCAGGGCGTCGGGGTGGACCTCGGTGCCGGTGAAGGTCGAGCTTCGACGTAACGTCGCGGCCAAGCTGCGGGCTGGAGAGCAGATCGTGGACGGCGTCCAGGGGTATGAGGACACCGTGCTCCCCCAGCTCGAGCATGCGCTGCTCGCAGGCCACGACATCATCTTCTTGGGAGAACGTGGTCAGGCAAAGACCCGCATCATCCGCTCGCTCGTCGACCTGCTCGACGAGTGGCTGCCGATCATCGCCGGTTCTGAGATCCTTGACGACCCGTACGCGCCTGTCAGCCGCCACGCCCTCGACCTGGTCGCAGAGCACGGCGATCGCACGTCCATCGACTGGATCCACCGCAGCCGTCGCTACGGCGAAAAGCTGGCCACCCCTGACACGTCCATCGCAGACCTCATCGGTGAGGTCGATCCAATCAAGGTCGCGGAAGGTCGCTATCTGTCCGACGAGTTGACGCTGCACTACGGCCTCGTTCCGCGCACCAACCGCGGCATCTTCGCCATCAACGAGCTGCCGGACCTGTCAGAGCGCATCCAGGTTGGTCTGCTCAACGTGCTGGAGGAGCGCGATGTGCAGATCCGCGGCTACAAGATCCGGCTGCCCCTCGATGTGCTGTTGGTTGCCTCCGCCAACCCCGAGGACTACACCAACCGCGGCCGCATCATCACCCCTCTGAAGGACCGGTTCGGCAGCCAGATCCGCACCCACTACCCGCTCGACGTGGCCACCGAGGTCGCGGTCGTCCGCCAAGAGGCCGACCTGCCAGACCTGCCGGGGATGTCCGTGACCATTCCCACGTTCATGGAGGACATCATCGGCACCATCAGCCACCTGGCTCGCATGTCGCCCAACATCAATCAGCGCTCCGGCGTCAGCGTGCGTATGAGCGTCACCAACCTTGAGGTGCTCGTCGCCGCCGCCGCCCGGCGGTCGCTCATCACCGGCGAGACCCAGATCGTGCCGCGCGTCGGCGACATGGACGCACTCGTCGCGTCCACGGCGGGCAAGGTCGAGATCGAGGCGCTCGACGAGGGCAAGGACACCCAGGTCGTCGACCGTCTGCTGCGCGGCGCAGTGCTGACGGTGTTCAAAGAGCGCGTCCCGCTGCCGACCGTCGCCGACGTCGTGCTCGCCTTCGATGATGGCAGCGTCGTGCATGCCGGGCCCGACGTGTCGACGGCAGACCTGGTCGCGGTCATCGAGAAGGTGCCGACGCTCGGCGATGTCGCGAAGGGCCTGGCCGACGGCGCAGAGTCGCCCGCGGTCCTCGCCAGCGCCGTCGAGTTCATCCTTGAGGGGCTGCACCTGTCGAAGCGTCTCAACAAGGACGTCGACACGAAGGGCCGCTCGACCTTCCGTGCTCGCTAGCGGCCGCTTTGCGCGGTGGTCACGCCACCACTGCCCGTGATCTCACGGTGCGTGGCTAGCGCCCGTAGGGCAAACGGCCTACCATCACCTCTATGTGGTCTTTCGATGGTGAAGGATCACGTCATTCGAACACCGTCGGCGTCGGGGACGTCGGCTTGGACCTGCTCTCGAAGGGAGCCATCATGGGCCTGTTCCGCAACTCCAAGTCATCGACCAGCGAGGTCATCGACCTGCGCGCCGCATCGACCGTCGGTCAACGCTGGGGTCAGCCAGGTCGCTGCCCCGAGTGCGGCGGCGGCGGGTTTCTCGACCGGATCGACCTGATCGACCGCGAGATCTACCAGCACTGCACGCGTTGCGACCACTGCTGGATCACCACCGAAGCCGACCTAGCGTCGGTGCCGGTCGCCTCGTTCCGCTAGCAGCCTCGTTCGGGCGTAGCGTCGGGCCATGCCTCGCTCGGCCCGCTCTGTCGGTTACATCAAGGACGTCACGTACGGTCGGTGGGACGGGAGCCAGGACGGGTTCGAGTTCGATGCCGATGACCTGCTCGCGCAGATCACCGACGATCTGCTGCAGCACGGCGACCTGAACGCCGCACTCCGCCAGCTCCTCCAGCGCGGGTTCTCCGACAAGGACGGCAACCGTACCCAGGGCCTCCAGG
>JAYUDU010000140.1:0-2226 GCA_043739605.1 Acidimicrobiales bacterium
CTGCTGCACACGGCCTTGGCCCGCGCCTCGCGATGGTCCTTCTCGTCCTTGCGCTCGGCATGGGATGGGGGGAAGAAGACACGCGTCGCTTCCGGGCCCTTGCACGCGGCCTTGTCTTGCCAAGCCGTACGATCTGTTCGAATGTCGTCGATCCGCTGTGCGCTCACGGCGCCCCCCTCGGGTCCGCCCCGGCATGCGCCGGGTCCTACGTTTCGGCCGAACGTATCTGCCGCGCCAGCACCCGACAAGAGGGAACTTTCGCGAGCAACAACGCGACTCTTGCTAGCGGGTCTTCGGTGACTCTGGCCCGACCGCCGGTGATCGCGATCGTCGCCAACCGTGCCGCCCGGCCGCGGCTCAGCTGGTCCGTGCCGGAGAGCTACCTCGGAGCCCTCGGACGGGCGGGTGCCGTGGCGCTGATCATCGATCCGACGAGCGGCGCGACTGGCATCGACCGATCGCTGGCGGCCGCGGACGGGGTGCTCCTGGTCGGCGGCCTCGACATCGATCCCGCGGTCTACGCCGCAACCCCGCACCCCGCGACGGGCACTCCTGACGCGGTGCGGGACTCCCTCGACCTCGCGGTCCTCAAGGGTGCGCTCGCCAGAGGCCTGCCACTTCTTGGCGTGTGCCGCGGGTTCCAGATCGTCGCCGTCGCGGCCGGCCAACCACTCGATCAGCACCTTCCCGACCAGCATCTTGGCGACCGCGCCGACACGGCAGCGCTCGGGTCGTTGGTCGAGCACGGCCCAGGCCGGGCCGACGTGGCCGACGCACCGCACGCGGTGGAGGTGGTCGCCGGCTCACGTCTCGCGGCCGCGGCGGGCCTCGCGCCGGGCGAGACCACGCTCGCAGACGTCGCTTCGCAGCATCACCAGGGCATTCACACCGCGCCCGCCGGCTGGGCTGCGACCGCGAGGGCCGCGGACGGGGTGATCGAAGCGCTGGAGCCCATCGACCGTGAGGCCCCGTGGGCCCTCGCCGTCCAGTGGCACCCAGAACGCACCGCCAACGACGCCGCGGGCGATGCCTTGTTCCGGGCGCTCGTCAGCGCGGCGACACGTCCGAGCTGACCGACTGGCTGGCGTTCTACAGGCGCTCGATGCCTTCGGCCAGCGCGGCGGCGAGTGTCGCGAGCTGCCGCGCCCCCAGCTCTGCTTCGAAGATGAACGGCATCGCCAACTGCGGGAGCGGCAGGGCTTGCGCCAGACGGTCGATCTGTTCGCCTTGCAGCTGTTGTCGGTGGAGCCTGAACGATGCGGCGTCGCGGAGGGCTGCGCCCCTTGAGGCACCAAGCGTGCGGCCGACGGCCGCTGCGGCCTCGGTTGGGTCGGTGGCCAACAACGCGGGATCGATGGTGGGGTAGACGCCATTGACGACGACGGGAGCGAGCGCGACGCCGATCTCGTCCTCGAGGCGATACCCGGTCTCGACCAGCTCGTTGACGGGCGTCTCTTCTGGCAGCGTGACGAGGAGGACCTGACACCTGTTCTTGTCGGCGAGCATCGTCTGCACCTCTTGAGCCTGGGCTCTGATGGGCCCGACGCTGACCGCGTCGAGCAGCCCTGTCGCCGCGGTGAGAAACGTGACGGCGTGGCCTGCAGCCGGTGCGTCGACGAGGACGAGGTCGTGGCGGCCGTCGCGTTCGAGCGCCTTGACCTTGCCGAGCACGAGGATGTCCTTGATGCCGGGCGCGCCCGCCGCGACGACGTCGATGGCGCCGGTGTTGACGAGCCGCTTGGAGAGCCGGCGCATGCCGTGATCCTCGAGGTACTCGACGAGCGCATCGTCGGGAGCAAGCGTGCGGGCGTCGATGCCAGGCGCCAGGCTGACCTCTTCGTAGGGGAGTGGGCCCGGCCGACCGAACAGCGCACCAAGGCCGGATTTGCCCTCGACCTCGACGATCAGGACGCGAAGTCCGACATCCGCGGCGAGGCGTGCCAACGCCGCCGTGGTCGTCGTCTTGCCCACGCCGCCCTTGCCAGCGACGATGAGCAATCGTGTCTGCCCGAAGAAGTCGACAACCCGCACCCCGCGTCACCCTAGCGGTGCGCCTCGCCGTGGTCGCGACCCTCGTCGTCTGCGCCGCGCTGTGGGCGCACCCAGCAGATGCGACCCCCGCCGCGGCCGGCCCGCGGGTCGTCGTCATCCAGGTTGGCGGGATGCTGGATCCGATCAATGCTGCGTTGCTCCGCACCTCGCTTGCCGGGGCCAAGCGCTCCAAGG
>JAYUDU010000141.1:0-5928 GCA_043739605.1 Acidimicrobiales bacterium
TACGCGACGACCCGGAAGCCAGCCGCCGAGAGCGGTCCGATCTGCTTGGACCACGACGCGCCGGACAGCGGCCACCCATGGATGAGGACGACGGGTCGACCAGCGCCGCCGGTGTCCTCGACGTGGACCTTGGTCTTCTTCAGCAAGCCCCGGTGGGCAACGACGTCAGGCATCTTGGAGATCTCCTCGAACTGGTAGTGCGAACCGCCTTCCTACCCACCGGGCCGGCCGACCAAACGCTCATCGATCACGGAGTGCGATGACGCTCGTGTACTCATCGCGTACCTGAAGGGTGGCCACGCTGAACGCCGACCTCGCAGTCTTCGTCGCCGGCTGACGATAGGGAACCTCGGCCGCACTGAGCATCAAAAGGCATCCATATAGCTACGAGCGATAGGAACCTGTACATCTGATACCGTCACGCCATGTCGACGACCACCGACCTGCGGGCAACCCTCGACGCGCTCAGGCTCCAACTGGAGGCCGACGGCAGCATCCCAGCGGCGCTGCCGATGTGGACAGCTGCGGATCCAGAGGTCCAGATCGTCGTCCGACTGCCGGAGGGGCTCCGCGAGGCCGTCCGCGTGACGGCGGCCCGGCATGGCGTCTCCGGACAGTCATGGCTGCACGGTGTCATCGAGGATGCGGTGGTCGCGGCAAACGACCCGGCAGCAGCCTTCGTCGCTGGGCTCGCCACGCAGCTGCGGGCTGACCTCGCAGCGGGGTTCCGCGCCGGCTATTCCACCGCCGCTGCGGAGGTGGACGACGAGATTGCAGAGTGGGATCCGACACCGTGATCGTCGTGGACGATCACTTGCTGTTGCGAGTGATCCTCGAGCCGGAGCGGGTCCTGTCTGTCAACGGGGCGCCGGTCGACACATCGCAGGTGGCGACGACGACGATGTGGTGGTGGCGTCTCCTGTCCGCCATCGCCGGCAATCGCGGTGGGGTGCTCTCGCGAGCGGTGCTCGAACGCGAGGAGTCGGTTCGCCAGGCTGCTGTTGCGAACCTCCGCTCGCTGCCACGGCTGGCGACCATCCTCGACCTCCGAACGTTGTTGCCCGCAATCGCCGAAGCGGCGTCCGCGCACGGGCTGAACCTGCTGGCCGCCGAAGCACTCGTCGTTGCTGACGTCCTGCACGCACCCGTGATGGTCGGCGTGCCGACCCCCCGACTCGCAGCCGCCGCACTGGCCATCGGCGTCCGCTACGTCGAGATCACCTGAGCGGTCAGCCGAAGCCGGGACCAGACGGAGGCCGCTGGGCGGCGCCGGCAGCGGGGAGGTGGACGACGAACTCGGCGCAGAGACACGACCGGAGCGTCACTGGCTGCAGCCGTCGACGACGTGGGCGGTGCAACGACGCGGATCCCGACGTCGGTCACGCCAACATCGGACCCGTCGTATCTCAGCCGAAGCCGGCGATCAGACGCATGCCGCTCGGGCCGACGCCGGCGCCGCCCATCGCTGGCAGGTCGACGACGAACTCGGCTCTCGGCCCCGCGAGCACGTGCTCGGCGACGAGCACCGGCTCGTCCGCCGCCGAGCGGAGCACGCGCTGACACGACAGCACCGGGGATCCTTCCGGGACCTCGAGCGCGATCGCCTGCGCCGCGGTTGCGGCGGCAGCGGTGATGGTCTGGGTGGCTCTTCCCAGCTCGATCGGCAACAACGTGTGGAACGTCTCGCGCTCGACGTCGGCCTTCGACAGGCCCCGACCGAGGGCCTCCGGCACGAACACCGTCACATGCGCGAAGGGGACGCCGTCGGCCAGCGACAGGCGAACGACACGCAGGACCTCACCGACGCCGAGCACCGCGGCGACCCGGGGTGGCGCGGCGACGAAGCCGAAGTCGAGCACCCGGCGCGCCGAGGTGCGGCCCTGGCCGGCGAGCGCAGCCTCCATGGTCGAGAGACGACCAAGCTCCAGCCTCGACGGGTCGGTCGCCACGAACCATCCGAACCCCTGACGGCTGTCGACGAGCCCGGCGGCGCGGAGCGATTCCAGCGCTCGTCGCACGGTGACCCGGCTCACGCCGTTGGCCGACGACAAGTCCGCCTCGCTCGGCAGGACCCCACCGGACCGGAACTCGCCGGCGGCGATCCGGTCGGTCAGCTCGGCGGCGATCGCTGCGTATCGGGGGCCCGCCACGAGGCCAGCCTATGCCACTTGTCTCAAATTTGTATTCGTCGGAACGGGACACATCAGATGTACTCACATGCCGTGCACGGCATCCGTCGATTGTCCCCTCCGACAGTCGCGTTCACGGCCTCGTCGCGCTCCTCATGAGGCGCGCCGACCGGCTCATGTCAGACGCGACGCCATCGAGCGACGCGTCATCAACAACGACGATGTGGTGGTCGTGTCTGCTCTGCCTTTCGGAGAAGGGCTGCGACGGAAGGCACCGGTTGTCGGTTGGGGCGCAGCTGCCTACACCAGCCGCTCGAGGCCCCAGGAACGGACGCGGTCGGGGTAGATGCGAATCAGCGCCGGCGGTCCGCTGATCGCCTCGGCACGACCCCCGACCTCGATGGCCCACGGGTTCCACTCGACCCCGTCGGCGATCCCGTCGATGACGATGGCGGCTTTCCCTGTGCGCTCCACATCTCGGAACTTCTTCGTGTGCTGCACGTCGCGTCCAGTCACGTCGAGGGCGCCGATGGTCGTGTCATAGCTCCATCCGGAGGGGACCACATGAGGCATCCCATCGCGCCCAACGGTGGCCACCCGGCCCAGCGGCCGATGCTCGGAGGTGAGCAAGCGCAGCTGCGATCGTCGTCGCCGTCGCGTCCGATCCAGCCCGCGTTGCGAACTCGAAGTCGACACCGCCAGCGGCGGCCACGAGGAAGACACCGACGTTGGTGGCAACCGCAGCCGCGATCGACAAGGCGGCCACGGCGACGAGGCTTCGCGTCGGCGCCAAGCCCGGCAGACCGAGCGCTCCCGCCAGATGTTCTCGTCGGTCGCGGCGGGCCACGGCCTCAGCCCCCCGCAGGCCCGTTTGCTGCTCCGACTGTTCGAGCCGACGGCCATGAGGGACCTTGCTGCTCACCTCGCGTGCGACGCCTCGAACGTCACCGGGATCGCCGCTCGTGTCGTCGAGCGTGGACTCATCACCACGACGCCGGGGGTGGACCGCCGCGTCAGGCTCCAGACACTGACCGCCGCCGGCCGCCGGCTACGAGCGGCCCTCGACGCACATATCACCGACCGCTCGCCTGCGATGACTCGGCTGACGGTGAGCGAACGTCGGATCCTTGTTGGGCTGCTCGACAAGCTCATGGCGACGAACCCGCTACCCGAGCCGTCGGCCCGCCGCGCATAACGTGCTCGAAGCACCTGAGCATCGTTTGACACAACTTGTCTCTAAGTTGTATTGTCGAAGTCAGACAAGTTCGCCGCGGCACCTCCAGCCGCCGACCCCTGGGAGACCACCATGGCCGTCACCGCCGCCACCCCAATCGAGCTCATAGAAGCCGCTTACGCCAAGCTGGTCGACCGAGCCGCCATCGCCCGGAGGCGCCTCGGCCGTCCGGTCACGCTCGCCGAGAAGGTGCTGTTCGCCCACCTCGCCGACCCCGAGGGCCAAGACCTTGAGCGCGGCGTCGCGTACGCCGACCTCTACCCCGACCGGGTCGCGATGCAGGACGCCACCGCCCAGATGGCGCTCCTGCAGTTCATGACCGCAGGCCTGCCCGAGGTGGCCATCCCCTCCAGCGTCCACTGCGACCACCTCATCCAGGCCCGCGTCGACGGCAAGACCGACCTCGCGGTCGCCGAGGACCAGAACAAGGAGGTGTACGCCTTCCTCGAGACCGTCTCGGCGAAGTACGGCATCGGGTTCTGGAAGCCGGGCAGCGGCATCATCCACCAGGTCGTCCTCGAGCAGTACGCGTTCCCCGGCGGGATGATGCTCGGCACCGACAGCCACACCCCCAACGCCGGCGGGCTCGGCATGGTGGCCGTGGGCGTCGGCGGCGCCGACGCCGTCGACGTGATGGTCGGCGGAGCGTTCAACGTCCGGTGGCCCAAGGTCATCGGGGTCAAGCTGACCGGCCAGCTTTCGGGTTGGAGCGCACCGAAGGACGTCATCCTGAAGGTCGCCGAGATCCTCACCGTCAAGGGCGGCACCGGCGCCATCGTCGAATACTACGGCCCGGGCGTCGCCACCATTTCGGCCACCGGAAGGGCAACGATCTGCAACATGGGGGCCGAGATCGGGGCCACCACGTCGATCTTCCCGTACGACGCCAAGGCCGCCGCCTATCTCAAGGCGACGGGTCGCGAGGCCATCGCCGACGCCGCCGACTCCGTCGCTGAGCACCTCCGGGCCGACGCCGACTGCGACGCCAGCTTCGACCAGGTCATCGAGATCGACCTCTCCACGCTGCCCCCGATGATCAACGGCCCCCACTCCCCCGACCTCGCTCACGGTGTCGACACCGTCGCCGCCGACGCCCGCGCCGCGGGCTGGCCCATCGAGATCTCGTCGGCGCTCATCGGCAGCTGCACGAACTCGTCGTACGAGGACATCACCCGCGTGACCTCCATCGCCCGACAGGCCGCGGCTGCCGGCCTCAGGGTCAAGACGCCGCTGCTCGTCACCCCCGGATCAGAGCGGGTGCGCGCCACCATCGAGCGTGACGGCCTGCTCGCCGACCTCGAGGCCATCGGCGCCGTCGTGCTGGCCAACGCGTGCGGACCGTGCATCGGCCAGTGGAAGCGCGACGACATGGAGCCGGGCACGCCCAACACCATCGTCACCAGCTACAACCGCAACTTTCCGAAGCGCAACGACGGCTCCGCCAACACCTTCGCCTTCGTCACGTCGCCCGAAACCACCATCGCCATGGCGCTGGCGGGAACGCTCGACTTCGACCCCCGAGTCGACTCCCTCACCGCCGACGACGGAACGGCGGTGATGCTGGCCGAGCCCGTCGGCATCGAGCTGCCCAGCGCGGGCTTCGAGTCGGCCCTCGCCGGCTTCCAAGCTCCGCCCGAGGATGGCCGCGGCATCTCGGTGGTGGTGTCGCCCACCAGCGACCGCCTCCAGCTGTTGGACGCGTTCACGCCGTGGGACGGCGGCGACATCATCGACGCCTCCATCGTGTGCAAGGCCATCGGCAAGTGCACCACCGACCACATCTCGGCGGCCGGCCCGTGGCTGAAGTACCGCGGCCACCTCGAGAACATCTCGGGCAACCTGTACCTCGGCGCCATCAACGCCTACACCGGCGAGGCCGGCGAGGGCATCGACCCCTCGGATGGCGCCAAGAAGAGCTTCCCGGACATCGCCAAGAGCCTCAAGGCCAAGGGCATCCGCTGGGTCATGGTGGCCGACGAGAACTACGGCGAGGGCAGCTCCCGCGAGCACGCAGCGATGGAGCCCCGGTTCATGGGCGGCGCCGCCGTCTTCGCCCGCAGCTTCGCCCGCATCGCCGAGACCAACCTGAAGAAGCAGGGGATGCTGCCCCTGTGGTTCGCTGACCCGGCCACGTACGACGAGATCCGTGACGGCGACACCATTTCGGTCCGTGGCCTCGCCGACCTCGCGCCCGACGTGAACCTCACTTGCCGCATCACGCACGCCGACGGCACCACCGTCGACTTCGAGGCGACGCACACGTTCTCGCCGGAGCACATCGAGTGGTTCAAGGCCGGCGGCGCCCTCAACCTCATCCGCGCCAAGTACGCCACCTGACCCCGCCGGCACAGTGCCGAGCTGTGCACCCGGGCACCTTCCTGCACGCGGCGTGCAAGTTCTGTAGCGTGCGATTCATGACCAGTGTGTTGTGGATCACTACTGACCAGCACCGGGCTGACGTGCTGGGGTGTGCCGGCAATCCGGTGGTGCAGACGCCGAACATCGACGCCGTCGCCGCCGCCGGCACCCGATACACCGCAGCCCGGACACCTAACCCGTTCTGCC
>JAYUDU010000142.1:0-2215 GCA_043739605.1 Acidimicrobiales bacterium
TGCGTGTGGACCGGCGCGACCCCGAGCATCACGGGGACAGCGACGTCGAACCCAACATGCGCCGGCACCGACGGAGCTGAAGGCCTGATCGATGCCAACGGCGACCCCGGCCCGGCACCGACGCGGGACAACGTCGACCTCGTCGTACGCGACCTCAACGCGCCAGCGACGACGACCACGACGGCGCCCCCGGTGGTGAGCAAGAACGGCTACCTGCTGACGGCGGCCGATGGCACCGTCTCGGCGTTCGGGGATGCCCTTGACTTCGGCAGCGGCGGCCTGAGCGGGCCTGCCGTGGCCATCGTGAAGGTCCCGGACGCGACCGGCTACTACCTCGTCGGCGCTGACGGCAGCCTCGCCGCCAAGGGCTCTGCCGTGCTGAGGGGCCAACCCAAGGACCTGGCGCTCAACGCTCCGATCGTCGGGATGGCGCTTCGCCCCCAGAACGACGGGTACTGGGTGCTCGGTGCCGATGGCGGCGTGTTCACCTATGGCGGTGCCACGTTCTTCGGGTCGACGGGCGGCATGCACATCAACCAGCCCGTGGTCGGCATCGCCTCCACGCCCTCGGGCAACGGGTACTGGCTCGTCGCCAGGGACGGTGGCATCTTCGCCTACGGCGACGCCCAGTTCCTGGGTTCGACGGGCGACATCACCCTCAACAAGCCGGTGGTGGGCATGGCAGCACGCCCCACCGGAGCGCAGGGCTATTGGCTCGTGGCCAGCGACGGCGGCATCTTCGCCTACGACGTTCCGTTCTACGGCTCGACCGGCTCCATCGTGCTCAACCAGCCGATCGTCGGGATGGCGCCCCGGGCCGACGGCGACGGCTACTGGTTCGTTGCCCGTGACGGTGGCGTGTTCGCCTACAACACCCCCTTCCGGGGCTCGCTCGGCGCCGGCGGCTCTGGCAGCCCCGTCGCAGGCATGGCGGGCTTCGGGCCAACCTGACCCGACAAGCCAACGATGCATCCCGACGGTCGCCGTCGGGGTGCATCCGCTGCACACGAGGTGTGCCAGCATCGTGGTGTGGCACGAGTCGAGGTGGTCCAGCCGTACGTGGAGAAGCTCCTCAGGGAGTTCTCCGGCCAACAGGCACTGGTGGTCGACGACGACGGTGACATTCCCTTCCGCAGGGGATCCACCATGTACTGGGTGTCGCTGTTCGAGCACAACCGAGAGGCTCAGGTGCGGGTGTGGTCGTTCATGGCGCGGGGCGTGGCGTCGGCTCCTGGCCTGTATGAGCACCTCAACGGCATCAACGCCGACATCCGCTACGGGCGGGTGTACTGGGAAGACGGCGACGTCATCGTCTCGACCGAGCTGTTGGCAGAGTCGCTCGACGCCCGTGAGCTGGAGAACGCGTGCGAGTGCATCGGCGGCATCTCTGACGCGCACGACGACGACCTCGTCGCGTCCTTCGGCGGCAGCATGTTCTTCCCCGCAGAGCAGGCGTCATCGTCTGGAGTTCCAGATGACCCCGCAGCGGCAGAGCTCGACGTCTGAGGGCCACCAGCGCATGGGGGAGATCCGCTCACGCGCCACCGGTCCGCTGGCCGCGCTGTCCGCGGCGCTCGTCGAACTGGTGGCGTCGGTCGTGCCGGCCACCGTGCTCGTCGCCGGTCGGGGCGAGGATCCCGGCTCTGAGGCCAGCGGCTCTGGCTTTGTGGTGGACGCGCTCGGCCATGTCGTCACCAACCACCACGTCGTCGATGGCCTCGCCGACCCGGTGCGCGCGGTGCTGCACGGTCGAGCTTCCATCTCTGCGCACATCGTCGGCGTCGACAGGGTCAGCGACCTTGCGGTGCTGCGCCTTGCAGAGCCGGTAGAGCACCACCTCGACCTCCGCGACCAGCCGGCGCGACTCGGCGAGCTGTGCCTCGCCCTCGGCAGCCCCTTCGGTCGTTACCCAGAGAGCGTCAGCCTGGGGGTGGTCAGCGGGTTGGCCCGCACCATCCCCCAGCGGGGCACGCGCGCCATCGAACGAGCCATCCAAACCGACGCTGCCATCAACCCCGGCAACTCGGGCGGGCCGCTCGTCGACGTTTCCGGGCTGGTCATCGGCGTCAACCAGTGCACCGACGTGCGCGGTCACGGCATCGGCTTCGCCATCCCCGCCGACACCGCCCGTCGGGTCGTCGCAGAGCTCATCGAACACGGGACGGTGGAGCGCGCCGCACTCGGTGTCGGGGTGGCGCTGCGCCACGTCGAGCTG